>NZ_JBGULU010000036.1:0-65378 GCF_045116495.1 Methanobrevibacter sp.
TAAATAAATTAGTGTCTTAAGTATCAATTGATATATATATTTTCAACATATATAAATTTTTATATTTATATGTCATAAACAAAATTATAAAATTCGAAGATAATTCATTGAAGTTGATAAAAAAAGTTAAAAAAATAAAAAAAATAACTAAATCAGCCATATAAAAACCAAACCTGATTGATTTAAAATAACTGATCCGACTCTAAAAGCCTGTACTATATCTGGATAACATAGCATAGTTATTATTAAATTAATGATTACTTATTATAGGATAAGTAAACCTACAAATCTTTCTATTTAATTATATTTGGACCCTAACTAAATAGAAAGTAAATTGATCTTTTTTTACTAGGTATATGTCCTAAATTTAATTGATCTTTTTTTACTAGGTATATGTCCTACAACTGAACCATAATTGCTCATGGTTAAGACATGTGTCAAAAGCCTTTCGACAGTTCCCCAAAATTAATCAGGAAGCCATCTAATTTCTGTTTTTTCAAATATTTAATACTATTTTCAAACAAATTTTTTCATTAACATACATGTCCTAATCATATCTGCTATAATCCAAACACATATGCATATTAATTTATGTTAAATTGTATAATATAAAGATTACGATTTAAATTTTGTTTTTATATAATGAAACAAATATCTTTATACTTAATAAAACAAAAATTTACTAAAAAAATTAAACAATGAATATAAATTTACATATTTTATTAATTTTTTATAAAAATAATAATGATTTTTTGTTCAGTAAATTTTTGTATATTATATATTAATCTAATCAATTCCTGTATAAAATACATTACATATTCATTTTAAATGTAACTAGTATTTTACATCAGTATCTACAATATAAATGAAATTATATTCCAAAAAGAATTGTTAATTAATATAAGTTACATAAATATTATCATGTCTACATTGGAAAGGATGAAAATCTTAACAGATTCAGCGCAGTATGATCTCTGCGATTATGTCAGTCATAACAAAAGTTCTCAGGTAAACTTACCGGGAATATACGAAGCAATAGGTCATAACGGATGTAAGATTCCTCTCTTTAAAACACTCCTGACAAACAAATGCAAAAACGACTGTAAGTATTGCATAAACCAGTCAAAAAGAAACTTCACAAGACTTGAGCTAACCCCGGAAGAGCTTGCAAAGGCATTTCTTGGATATTACAATAGAGGACTGGTAAACGGATTATTTTTAAGTTCAGGGATTTCAGGAGATGTAGACTCTACAATGGAAAAGCAGATAGAAACAGTTCATCTACTGAGAAACAAATATGGTTATGATGATTATATACATCTTAAAGTTGTGCCTGGAGCAAGCAAGGATTCCATTACAAGGGCAATGGCACTGGCAAATAGGGTAAGCATAAACATTGAAGCCGCTACACCTTCAGGCCTAGCTGAACTATCATCTACTAAGGATTACAATAAAGATATATTGAAAAGGCTTTCCTGGATTAATTCTCTACAGCATAAAAGCACAACATATCCAAATTCTACCCATACTACACAGCTGATTGTAGGTGCAAACGGTGAAAGTGATAAGGAAATATTGAGTAGAATGGAAAAAATATACAAAAAATCTGATTTAAAAAGAACATATTTCTCGGCATTTACACCAATTGCAGAAACTGAACTGGACAATAAGGAAGCATGCTCCACAGATAGAACTGCAAAATTATATAATGCAGACAGTCTGCTTAACGATTATCATTATAAGGTAAAGGAATTGGTATTTGATGAAAATGATAAGCTGTCACTTACTCAGGATCCAAAAATTTTAGCTGCAAAAAATATGGACATATTCCCTGTAGAAATTAACAGTGCACCATTTGTTGAACTGATTAGGGTTCCCGGCATCGGTGTTAAATCTGCAAGAAAAATAATTTCTATTCGAAAAAAATTACCATTTTCAAATAAAGAACAGCTGAAAAAATTAGGCGTTGTAGTGGATAGGGCAGAACCATACATTAAAATAAGCGGACAATATCAAACTACTTTTGATTTATAGCATTTAACTATAATTATTCTGCATATAAAAGAATTTATTTTCAAAAGAAAAATTGCACATTTGACAATATTAATAGAAAAAATTTGATTACAATATATTTTTAAAATAATATATTGACTACAATTTTTTGTTAAATATAATCTAAAATATATCAAAAATTGGCAAATATAAAAAAAATAGATTAATTAGTAATCATCGAACAATTCCCATATTTCGGGATATTTTTTAGAAACTGCTTCATCAATCAAGGTAGAAGCTTCCTTAGAAATACTGAATTCCGGTTCGGTTTTACGCAGATACCTGAATACCGCAGAAGATCTAGCAGACCAAAGAGTGATTCTTGGATTCTTATCGACAATTTCTTTAACTTCCTCTATATGAGAAGGGTCTACTTGTATTTTTTGTGAAGTTTGTACGCTGTCTTCACCGCCGTTATCGCCAGATATGCTTTCGGATGTTTCACCATCCTCTTCAGGTTCTTCGCTTGGGAGTTCTTCCGGTGCCTCTTCTTCATTTTCTTCATCTCCAGTGGAAGTTGAATCAACTTTTTTACCGCTTTCTTCCTCTAGTTCTTCGAATATATTTTTTTTCTCTTCACTAGATTTTTCTTCATCAGGAGTTTTCTCTTCAATATCATTTAACATATCTTCAAGAGATTGGGTAGAATTACTGTCGAAATCTTCATCATAAAAATTAGGGATTAAAGAATCTAATCCTTTTCCAAGGCCTTTCTTTGGCATTTATTGGTCCTCCTCATCTCTTTTTAAAATTTCTTTAGCTAATTTAAGATATGCTTTTGTACCAGTACTGTCAGGATCATAAATTAAGCAAGGTTTACCGAAACTTGGTGCCTCTGCCAACCTGATATTTCTAGGTATAATAGTTTTAAAAAGTAAATTTGATTCAGCGAAATGATTTTTAAGTTCCTTGTGAACATCTTTACTGAGTCTGGTTCTCTTATCATAGAGTGTGAGGAGAATTCCTTTGATTGGAGTAGGGCTTCTGAGTCTTTTTTCGACTAATTTAATTGTATTAATTAAATCAGCGACACCTTCTAATGCGTAATACTCAGCTTGGATAGGTATTAAAACACTATCTGAAGCTACTAATGCATTGACAGTAAGTACGCCAAGGGAAGGAGGTAAATCAATGAATATATAATCAAATAATGGGACAACATCTTTTAGAGTCTCTTTCAATATTATGTGATAGTTTTCACGTTGAGAAAGCTCCATGCTAGCACCACTAAGGGATATATTACTTGGGATAATAAACAAATTTTTAATAAACGTAGGAATTGTTGCTTTTTTTACATTTATATCCCCTATGATAGCTTCATAGATAGAATTTTCCACTTTAGTCTTATCAATCCCAAAACTAGTTGTCGCATTAGCCTGAGGATCCATGTCTACAACTAAAACAGATTTTCCCATTACCGCTAGGGATGTCGCAGTATTTACAACAGTAGTTGTTTTCCCGCAGCCCCCTTTTTGATTCATCACCGCAATTACTTCACTCATTAGAATTCTCCTATTGTAAGTTTTAAGTTATCCGTTATGAGTAATAACTTAAAAAGTTTCAGGTTTAAAGAATAACAAATAAGTTATTCAGTATAAGTTAAAAGGATTAAGTTATTACTTCTAAATGAAAACTTAAGGGAAATAACTTCTAAGTTCTAACTTCTAAGGGATAGGAATTAAGTTTTAAGTTAAAACTTTGAAGTTATAAAAAATAAGTTTTAAGAAATAACTTATCATAACTAACTTTTAACAAATAAGTTATATTTTATAACTTCTTCCTTATAAAGTATTTGTTTTCACATATAAGTTAACACTTAACAGTTAAAAATTATTAGTTATAAGTTATAAGAATAAAAAATTATAAGTTATAACTTATAAGTAAAAATATTCAAAAAAAATAATAAGAAGGATTATTTAGCATTTTGCATAGTTCCTTCAAAATAGCTAGCATATCCTTTTAAATCCAACATTCCATGACCTGAGAAGTTCATGACAATAGTTTTCTCTTCACCGGTTTGTTTGCATTTAAGAGCTTCATCAATTGCAACTTTGATAGCGTGAGTGGTTTCAGGAGCAGGTACAATTCCCTGATTACGTGCAAAAGTGATTCCTGCATTGAAACAGTCAACTTGATGAGCAGATCTAGGTTCTATGAAACCTTCTTTGGTTAAAAGTGAAACAATAGGTGACATTCCATGGTATCTTAAACCTCCTGCATGAACTGAAGGAGCAACAAAGTCATGACCTAGGGTAAACATCTTAAGCATAGGAGTGAATTCATTGGTATCTCCAAAGTCATATTCATAGGATCCTTCTGTTAGAGTAGGACAAGCACTAGGTTCTACAGCAATGAATTGGGTATCGGAATTTCCATCTATTTTATCTTTAATGAATGGGAATAATGAACCAGCTAAATTACTTCCTCCGCCTGCACATGCTATCATGACATCAGGTTCCTCTTCAGCAATTTCTAGCTGAGTCTTCATTTCCTGACCGATGACAGTCTGATGTAACATTACATGGTTTAAAACACTTCCAAGAGAGTATTTGACATTGTCATTTTCTAGAGCCTCTTCCATGGCCTCGGAAATAGCTACACCAAGAGAACCCGGATGATCTGGATTTTCAGCTAAAATTCCACGGCCTACCTTGGTATTTTCACTAGGGGATGCAAAAACGTTACTGTCATAAATGCTCATGATATTTTTTCTGTCAGGTTTTTGGTTAAAAGAAACCTTAACCATATATACAGTACATTCTATATCAAGGAGGTTACACGCCAGTGATAAAGCAGTACCCCACTGGCCTGCACCTGTTTCGGTGGTTAATCTTTCAACACCCTCTTTTTTAGCAAAATATGCCTGAGGGATTGCAGAGTTCAACTTATGGGAACCGGTAGGGGAAGAATCTTCCCTTTTAAAGTAAATTTTAGCAGGAGTATTTAAATATTCTTCCAATTTATTTGCCCTTACTAATGGAGAAGGTCTACCCATTTCCATATATAATTCTCTTACTTCTTTTGGAATACTTATATAACGATCACTTGCAAATTCTTGTTCTAAAGCTGCTTTGGTAAAAGCGATCTGTAAGGATGATAATTGATCTTTTCCTTCACTGTTTTTAGGTGCAGGAAGTTCAACAGGTAAATCTGCAAGCATATTATACCATTGCTTTGGCACTTCATCTGATGATAATTCAATTTTGTATGTCATATATAATAATTAATTAAATGTACTATTTAAAGCTTTGTTGTACAAAAATGTACACTTTAATTATTAATAATATAAAAAACAATCTAAAACTATGAGAATTTTAGCTATTGATGTCGGAACCGGAACACAGGATATAATGATATATGACACTGAAAAGGAACTGGAAAATTCTATAAAACTGGTCCTGCCTTCACCACACCTGTATATATCCCAAAAAATAAGGGAAATAGAAAATGACATATATTTCAATGGGGAAATAATGGGTGGGGGAAAAATCAAAAAAACCCTCCTGGAACATATGGAGAAAGGATATAAAGTTGTTATGGAACCACTTTGTGCAAAAACAATCCGGGACAACATAGAACAGGTAAAAGCAATAGGAATTGAAATAGCTGATGAAACTAAAGACTATAAGGATTACACAAAAATAACCCTTGGAGACATCAACATTACAAAATTATCAGAATTTCTTTTAGGCTATGATTTGGAATTTGACTTTGATAAAATAGCTATTGCGGTTCAGGATCATGGATATAATGAAAATATGGGTGACAGGGACTTCAGATTTGAAAAAATAAGAGAAAAAGTATCACATCCTATTTCACCATTGGAATTCGGTTTCAAAAATGAGGTTCCGGAATATTTCACAAGAATGCAGGCAGTCAGAAGACAGGTCAGAAGCGAAGGAATTGAAGAGGAACCACTTGTAATGGATACGAAATTTGCTTCAATAGCTGGAATGTGTTTTGATGAAGTTGCCAAACAGCTTGACAGTTACATTGTAATCGATATAGGAAACGGCCATACCACAGCTGCATCAATAGAAAACGGGAAAATCCAGGGAGTGTTTGAACATCACACATCAAGCCTTACCGGAGAATCTCTTGAAAGATACATCAGACGTTTGGCATCCGGTGAAATCACTCATGAAGAGGTTCATGAAGATTTCGGCCATGGCGCACATGTATTAAATCCTATATCAGAAATTGAAAAGGTCATTGTCAGTGGACCAAAAAGAGAACTTATTGAAAAAACAAATCTGGACTGGCATCACGCAGCTCCTGGAGGAGATGTGATGATGACAGGTACTGTCGGTTTGATAAAAACAGCTTTAGGAAGATAATATGCTTAAAATGGATTCCCACATTCACAGTGAATACTCACCTGATTCACATTCGAAAATAGATGATATACTAAAAGTTGCAAAAAATGAAAACATTGACATTATTGCCATAAGCGATCACAATACCGTTGATGGAACCAGCGAAGTTATGCAAAAAACAAGGAATACAGATATACTTGCCATACCATCTATAGAAATTTCATCAAGTGAAGGCCATATTCTTGGTTTTGGGTGTGAGGAAAACATACCTCGTGACTTATCACCTGAAGATACTATTGACAGAATTCATGATTTAGGAGGCCTTGCAATTATACCACACCCATACTGTTTTTACAGACACGGCCTTCTTCACAAAACCGACTATAAAAATTTAAAGATAGATGCCATCGAGACAAAAAACGCCAGATTCATAGTAGGATATTGTAATGGTAAAGCAAAAAAATTATCAAAAACTGAACAAATTTCAGAATTGGGTGCGAGTGATGCCCACTATTATAAATTTGTTGGTGACTGCTACAGTTTAGTCGATTGTGAAAAAGATATTGACAGCGTTATGAAGGCAATAAAAAAAGGAAATACAAAAGCCTGCGGAAAGGGAACATCAAATATCCTACTTTCCAAATATCTATTTGAAAAAAATGTATTAAAGAAATTTGATTAAAAAGAGCTATTCACTCTTTTCAATTAAAATTTCTATTATGGAGACGTTGGTTTTTTCACTGTTATAATTCTCTATTTCTTCGGTTGAAATTTGAATATCAGTAACGTCGGAATCAGGTACAAATCTGTTTCTTACAATTTCAGCAGTGTCAACAGCTCTGCTAATAGCTTTTCCTCTAGCTCTAAGTAAAACACTATCGGAACCTTCGTTGAATTGTGTTACCACAGCTAAAACGTAATTCATAACAGGTTTGCTACCAACAAAAATTGTATTACTTTCCATTTAATTCACCAATTAAATTATTAGTAATCCAATGTATATAAAATTTTACATAAATTTAAAAAATTATATTAAACAAATAAGAATTTTTTGATTAAAAATTGATAATAATAATATAATTATTTAATTTTGATAAAAAAAAATGATAAAATTGGGAAAAAATTGAATAAATCCAAAAAAATAAGAAAAAAATAAAAATTTAACTAAGATTTTAAAAAAAAATTAAACTACTGTGCTCTTTGTATTAGCAATAATTTGTTGATAGAATCCAACACCGCAAGTATACTTGCCATGACAATATCCTGATTGGTTGATCTTCCGGTCGATTTGTTGCCGTGTGAATCAGAACTGATAACAAATACCTCCGCTAATGCATCAGTACCGCCTGTAATAGCTTCCAGATTATATTCTTCAAGTTCAATATCCATAGTTCCCTGAATGAGTTGTCTGATAGCGTTTAAAGCGGCATCAACTGGACCTACACCAGTACTTGCAGTTTCACTTTCCTCACCATCAATTTCCAACTTTACAGTAGCGGTAGGGGAAACGTTAGCACCCATGGAAATGCTTAAGCCTTTAATGACAATTGGTGTTTCACGTGCTGAGGAAAGCTCGGTAATAGCTATAGCAATCAAATCATCATCAGTGACGCATTTTCCGCTATCGCCTAAAGATTTTATCTCATCAAAAACCTTACAGAACTGTTCTTCATTTAAATCAATGTGATATTCCTTGAGTTTTGACTTCAATGAATTGGCACCAGTATGTTTTCCCAAAACTATCCTTCGTGAATGGCCAACCATCTCAGGAGACATCGGTTCATAAGTAGAAGAATTGTTTAAGATTCCATGAACATGAATACCGGACTCGTGGGCGAATGCATTGTCGCCTACAATAGGCTTGTTGACAGGCATTTTAACACCGGTAAAACGACCGACGAGATTGGATAAACTGTACAGTCTTGTAGTATCAAGACCCAAATCAATGCCATAGGCAACTTTAAGAGTAACGACAAGCTCTTCAAGTGAACAGTTCCCTGTTCTTTCACCTAATCCGTTGACAGTAACGTGAGCCTGATTTGCACCACATTCAATAGCTGTCAGAGTATTGGCAGTTGCAAGTCCAAAATCATTGTGAAAATGAACACTGACTGGAGTTTTGAAATTGTTTTTAATGTCTGTAATAAGTTCGCGTGTCAAAACAGGTGTAAGGATACCAACAGTGTCCGGAACATCCAAAAAGTCAGCTTTGGCGCAAACAACTTCCCTGTAAACATCAAACAAAAAGTCTCTTTCAGTTCTTGTAGCATCTTCAGCAGAAAACTCTACAGTAAGGCCATGGTCTTTTGCATATTCAACGGCGCCAACGGCTGTTTCGATAATTTTGTCCTTATCCATCTTAAGCTTATAATCTCGATGCAAGGGGGAAGTGCCTATAAAAGTATGGACATATTCCAAATCGGCATCCAAAACGGCATCAATATCATTTTTTAGTGAACGTGCCAATCCGACAAGAGTTGAATCCAAATCCATTGATCTTATCTTTTTGGCGGATTCCACTTCACCTTTAGATGATGCCGGGAAGCCAACCTCAATCTTATCGACACCTAAATTATTGAGCTTTTGAGCAATCTGAATCTTTTCATCGACTGTAAGGGCAACACCTGGTGTTTGCTCACCATCCCTTAATGTTGTATCGAAAATATAAATCTTTTCGGCTAAATTCATATTTTCATTTTTGAGACTTTCCATTTCATTCATAATATTACTTCCACCTTAAAATAAATAAATTTATTTAAAAGTAAAAGGTAAAAATCATTTTCTACCCCTTACCTTTTTAACAATGACAATAGCTAGAACAATTAAAATTATCAGAACGCCAAGGGAATAATACAATTGCATTGATAAAGGAACTTCATATTTGTTGATGTTAAGGGAATATGCATTTCCACCGTCATCAGCAAAAATCAAACTGTTGCCGTTGATAACAGGAGATGAAGTAATAGCTGAATTAAACAGAATTGTTCCGGGATTGTATGTAAACTCTTCAATGCCTGTGTATTTATTCAGAACATAAAGATAACCGTTATTACATCCAAATGCAATTAGATTGTCTTTAAGAGCAGCTGTTGAACGAACAGGACTTCCAATGGAATGACTCCACTTGACGGTTCCATCACGTGAGTCAAGACATGTCATGTTACCCTCATCAGAACCTATGAAAATATTGTAATCATGTTCATCGGCGGTCGGGGAAGATATAGCTTTATTGTTTAAATCAACTTTCCAGTTTAAATCACCGTTGGACTCATCTAAAGAGTATATGCTTCCGTCATTTGATGCAAAAACAACACTATCATTTACATAAGTAGGGGAAGATAAGATTTCATCACCTGTGGTAAATTCCCAATTTTTGTCCTTATCTGTACCAACAGAATATAATTTTCCGTTGGTTGAACCTATATAGATTGAATCGTCAACAACAATCGGGGATGATTTGAGCTCGCCATCCAACTTTTTATCCAAAACCTCTTTACCATTCTTATCCAGTCCATACAAATGACCGTCATCACTTCCGAAATAAATATCATCCTTATAGAAAAACGGAGTGGATTCAACATTGCCGCAGTCATAATCCCATTTCAATTCATGGCTGCTGATGTTTATAGCCTTAAGGCCCTCATCAGTTCCGATATAGAGAATATTAGAATGAATTATAGGAGATGAATTGGTTTTTGCTTTCAAATCAAAATCCCATTGCTCCTCACCGGTTTCCATATCGATGACTTTTAAAATTCCATCATTTGAAACTATATATACATAATCTTTGTAAATTGCAGGAGATGAATGAACAGGAGACGGCATATTGAATGTCCAAAGATTAGTTACAAAATCTGAACTTTCATCTCTGTAGGCAGTGTGATTAACATCTCCAGCAAAAGAATTCCAATCCTCTGCAGCTATTGGAGATAAACATAAAATACAAATAATTAACCCAATCAATACTTTCTTATACATTTTAAACCTCCTATACATCTCTGTTAAATCTTTTAACTCCCACTATAAAGAACAATAATGTAAATCCTAAAAGAACAACCAAATCGATCCATACATCACCTAAGGTTTGTCCTTTAAGCATTATTCCCCTCATAGCATCATTCAAGTAAGTCAATGGGAATATATATGCCAATTTCTGTAAAATCCATGGCATGGTCTCAATCGGATAGAATACACCTGAAACGAACATCATCGGCATTGAAAACGGAAGTGAAACCTGGGCATAATCTTCCTGAGTGGATGTTCTTGCCGAAAGCATAATACCGAATCCAACGAAACACAGAGCACCAATCACCAAAACAATAAATGTTTGAAGAACTCCGCCTTTAATGCTGACATTAAATAATAATACAGCCATGAATATCAATATCAGAGCCCTTACCAATTCAATCAGTAATTTTGCTGCAATTTTTCCTCCGATAACAGTAGCAACTGAAGTTGGAGTCATGAACAGCCTGGCAAGTTCACCAGTTTCCCTTTCACCTGCTATTGTGGAACCCATTCCCATCATACAGCTCATCATTATTGTCATTCCCAAAATTGCAGGAACCAAAAAGTCAATGTATTTGATGTTTCCATAAATCCTGTTGATATGAAGGCTAATGTCATCCTTGAAATTGTTCAATGAATGGCCCAAAGAAGGGGTTATGTTTGCATCCTGGGTGGAAACGCTAGTTTGTGAAGCAACCATGTTGGACAGCCTGTAGAATATACCTTGAGTGGATGATTCAATAATCTGTGATGCCATCTGATCGGACGAATCAATGTAAAGCGTTACACCCTTCTGTTGAGTCGAATTCGAATCATAATCCGGCGGCAGTATGATGGCTGCCTTAACCTCCCCCGAATCAACACGCTGTTTTCCATCGCTTAGACTGTCTATCACTTCAACAACATGATAGGTTTCTGTAGACTTGATTGTATCAAGAGTCAAATCGGTCAAATCACCGTCACTCTGTGAAACGACAACAATCGGAAGGTCTGTCATTTCTCCACCCATTCCATATCCAAAAAGCAGAATCATTATTATTGGAAATGCCAGAATGGATACTAATCTTGCAGGATGCCTTTTAAGAGAAATCAATTCCTTTTTAATCATCCACCAGAATTTATTAGGCTCTATCATTTTCAATCACCTCTGATGTTGATTTAATAAATACATCTTCAAGGGAAGGCTCTTCAGTGTAAATTGACTTAATGATACCTCCTGATGAGATAATATCTCTTAATACATTATGAACTGCCATATCATCAAAACTGTCAATCCTTAAATTGATACGTCCATTGCGGGCGATTTCAAAAGATTTAACATGGCTTGACTGCTTAATGGATTCTATTATACTGTCTTCCTGATTATTTAAAAGTACTGACATCTTTTTTAAACTGAGGTTTTCCAAATCCCTTTCGGTTGATGAAATGCTTTCATCCTCTTCGGAAATCTTGCTTAAAGCACTTGTCAATTCCTGCTTATTGCTTTCCAAAAGGGCATCCTTAAGACCCTGTGGAGTGTCATAAGCAACAAGATTGCCTGTGTTGATGATTCCAACATTGTCACAAAGCATGTCAACCTCATGCATATCATGGGAACATAAAATAATTGTGTGTCCACTGTCATTCAATTCCCTAATCAGATCCCATAAAGTACGCTTTGTAGTTGGGTCAAGCCCAATTGTTGGCTCATCCAAAAACAAAATTTCCGGCCTGTGAACCAAACTGGCTACAAGGGATGCCTTTTGCTTTTGACCACCTGAAAGTTGACCTACCCTTTTGTCTTTTGCATACTTGATATCAACAAGCTCCATTAAATCCTCAATACGGGAATCCCTTTCATCTTTAGGAACACCGTAATAATCAGCGCACAACTGCGAATTTTCCATAACGGTTAAGTCCTTGTATAAGCTAACCTGCTGAGGAACCATTCCCAAAAGGTTTCTTACCTCATCCGGATTTTTCTGAACATCATATCCGCCAACAGTAGCCTGACCGGAAGTTGGCTGTATAAGGCAAGTAAGCATTTTGATTGTTGTAGTTTTGCCTGCTCCATTAGGGCCCAACATTCCAAAAATTGTCTTATCAGGTATTTCAAGGTTAAGAGAATTAACAGCTGTAAAGTTATTGTTGTAAATTTTTGTTAGATTCTTGGTTTCTATTGCGTTTTTCATAGCTAATCTCAACTCCAGCCATATCCTTATAAAACATTAACCATGTGGGGTTATTTACTATAGACCTCATGACTAGGCCAATACGATCTAAAATCAACAAACCATCATCTGTAATAGTGTAATATTTTACCCGTTTATTGTTTTCATTAATATCCCACTCACCAACGATTAAGCCGTTGCTTTCCATTTTTCTCAAAATCGGATAGACTTTGCTAGACGTATTTTTGATGTCGCAGTCCAACTCGCCAAAATCAAAAAATTCATCTAACTTTTTCATAATCCCATATCCATGGATTTTTTCCTTGGAAATGATCCATAATATCAAATTACGAGTTAATCCGTTGGAGAAATGCTTTATTAATTTAGTTTGACTATAATCAAAATTTTCATCTGTCATATTTCACCTTATGTCAAAATTTGATATATGTAAACACTTATTATATTTACATTACTAATATATAAATATGAAACTAGGTTTTACAACACTGGCTTTATTTATGGAACCTAACAATGACATCATCGATTTAGCTAAAAAACATGGATTTGAAATAATTGAAATTCTTGCAGAAGGACCTTTCTTTGAAAAGGACAACGGTGAATTTAAAGACTGCGGCATTGACATGAGAATGCATGCGGCTACGGTAGACATTAATATTGCAAGCCTGAACAAGGGAATAAGAAATGAAAGTGTTAAGCAAATGATTCACTGTGGACAATATGCAGAAAGTATTAATGCAAACACAATAACAGTTCATCCGGGAATCATAGGTCGAAACGAACCTCATCTAAGGAAATGGGCATTGGAAATAGCTATAGAAAGTGTTGGAGAAATCATTGACAACACCAATGTGGAAATTTCAGTAGAAAACATGCCTGTCCGGGGAAAATTTCTGGGAAATACAGTAGAAGAAATCGAAATGATTCAGGAAGCAACCGGCTGCAGTTTGACAATCGATACCGGTCACGGAAACACATGTGGAAACATAGAAGAAATGCTTGAATTAAAAAATATTAGCTATTGTCATTTAAACGATAATGATGGTGTTAAAGATCAGCATATTACATTGGGTGAAGGTACACTGGACTTGAATTTGTTAAAAAAGATAGATACTGCAATAATTGAGCTAAATAACTTTGATAACATCTTAAAAAGTAAGGAAGTTATTGATAACTTATAACTTAACTTTTATTTTTTTATAAGTTATTAGTTATAAGTTATAACTTATAAGTTATATATGTAAAAAAAATAATATTAAAAATCTATCATAGTGACTTCAAAAATGTCTTCAATAACGTAATCTGTCTTATCCATCATTTTAGGAGACACTTCCTCCTGTTGCTCAATAGTAAGAACACTGACATCCGCCTTTTTAAATGCCAATATATCATTGAGTCCATCACCGACCATCATGACCTTATAGCCGCTGTCCTTCAGGATGGAAACCACTTCACATTTGCCTCTGGTAGAAACGGTGCCGAAGGCATTGTCTTCAGGAACATCAAGCATATTAGCCAGCCTGTTAATGGCTCCCTTTCTGTCACCTGAAGCTATAAAAATTTCAATTCCACGGGATTTCAATGTTTCAACCGTTTCAAAAACTTTTGGGAAAAATCTTCCTGCAGATGTAATTGTGTATGCAACTACACCCAAATCCATGTCGACTATCAAAGCCGAACCGTTGCAGAGCTCCATTTCTGAGATCTTTTCTTTAAGAATTTCAAATCCATCGGTAATGTCAGAAACTGTAGTGGATGTTTCATTGTCCAGAATATCCTTGACTTCTGCCTTTGAAACCTGTTTGGTAGAAAAGCTAATGTCAAAGTCAATATCATATTCCCTGATAACATCGGAAACAAGGGTATTTTGATTCAATTTTAAAAGTTTATTAGTATTGAATTGTAAAACCACCAAAGCAAGGGCATCAGCCTGGTCAATCAAATCCAGGGAATTAATATCTGTGAATATATTTCCATGAATAACGTCCTTAATGACCCTATACCTTTCTATTAAAGTTCCTGAGTTATCAAATACGACAGCTTTTTTCATGATTAATAATTGAAATAAAAAATATTTAAAATTTGTGAAAAACACCAAATTTAGATAATTTCCATATGCATACTTTAGTGCATTTCGAAAATTAGTATTTGTCTTATGACATTTTACATTGAAAAAAAACAACCTATATAAACATTGAAAAATAAACTAATAATATTATAATTTACGATTATTAGGTGTTTTAATGAACGTTATTGAAAAATTGAACTCCATTAAAAATGGAGAAATGACAGCTAAAGAAAATGTAGAAAGCTTCATTAAAGTTATTGATGAAAATAACGAAGAAATTAATGCATTCATTGAATTAAACTATGAAAATGCATTAAAACAGGCAGAAGCTATTGATGAAAAAATCGCTAACGGCGAAGATGTCGGTGCTTTAGCTGGTTTGGTATTCGGTATAAAAGCAAACATTAATGTTGAAGATATGATTATTTCTGCAGCTTCCAAAACCTTAGAAGACTATTATGGAAGCTACAATGCTACTGTTGTTGATGAAATCCTTAAAGAAGATGGAATAATCATTGGTATTTTAAATATGGATGAATTTGCAGCAGGAAGTTCAACTGAAACTTCCTACTACGGACCTACACAAAACCCTGCTGCAATGGGCAGAATTCCAGGAGGTTCATCCGGAGGATGTGCAGCGGCAATTGCAGCTGAAATGTGTGACATCGCAATCGGATCAGATACCGGAGGATCAATCAGGAACCCTGCTTCACACTGTGGAGTTGTCGGATTCAAACCAACATACGGTGCAGTTTCAAGACAAGGTCTTTTGGATTTATCCATGAGTCTTGACCAAATCGGACCTTTGGCCAATGATGTCAGCGGTATTGCATTGGCATTAAATACTATTGCAGAATACGATGAAACCGAATGTACCACACTTGACTGGGAAAAACCTGACTTTACTGAAGTGCTTGGCGATACATCCCTTGAAGGCATGAAAATTGCAGTATGTAAGGAATTCATTGATGTTACCGATGAAGAAATCAACAAAACAGTTAACAAGGCAATTCAAAAATTGGTTGATGCCGGCGCTGAACTTGTTGAAGTAAGTTTTGACTACATTGACTTGTGCTTACCGACATACTACCTGATTAACTATGTGGAATTCTTCTCAGCTACCAGAAAATATGACGGAAGAGAATACGGATCAAGAATTGAAGAAGTATGCGGAGATGAAGTTTTAAGAAGAATCAAAATAGGTTCCCATATTGCAGAAGCTGAATTCAGTGGAAAATACTACAAACAAGCATTAAAAGCAAGATCCGTGATCAGAGGGGAAATCACTGCTATGCTTGAAAACGTTGATTTGATTGTAGGACCAACTGTGCCTAAACTTCCTCACGAAATCGGCACTGAATTGGAACCAATGGAAATGTACGCCTACGATATCCTAACAGTAATTGCTAACCTTGCAGGTATCCCGGCAGCAAGTATAAAAGCCGGTGAAGTTGAAGGTATTCCTGTTGGATTGCAAATTCAGGCAAAACCATTGGATGACTTGAAAATTATCAAAGCTTTGAGTGTGTTTGAAAACACACAATAATTTCTTTTTTTTATAAACATTTTTACACTTGAAATCCGCCTCTAAAATATATAGTAAAAAAATACAATAGATTATCAAGAGAGGTTTTTTATGACAAAGATTGGACTTGCTTATTTGAACGGATCTGTTCCGGGATTTGAAGATTTTGGAAATCTGCCTACAGACATTGTGAAAGAAAATGGTCTTGTTAATGGTATTAAAGCTTCACAGGAACTGGATGCTTTAATTATTCCAGGTGGAACATTGATAGAATCAAACGACATTAACATACCTTTAAATACAGAAATCAGAAAGATGGCACGTGATGGAAAACCGATTATCGGAATATGTGCCGGTTTTCAACTGCTTTCAAACCAAATCGATATCGGCCGAAAATCACCTGTACCGATTGTAAAAGAAGGCCTTGGTCTGATAGATGTTAACTTTTCTCCCCTGATTACAAGTGACCGTGTAAAGGCAAAAGTATTTGACAACTCATTTTTGGTTAAAAATCAAACTGAAGATGTGGACGGTTTTCACACACATACCTACGGTAAAGTAGAAGGAGACGCAAAGCCACTGTTCTATTCTAAAGTTCAGAGAATGAATTACGGCGATACAAATAAAAAAGGTGACTATAACATATTTTCCGGAGCATGCAATGACGACGGTAATGTTATAGGAACAATGATTCATGGAATTTTGGATGAAAATCCTATTCTTGTAGAAAACATCAAGGAACAAATAGATATACAAGACATGGATGATGTTTACAATAGAAATACAGAAGTCAAGAAATATCTTCTAAGCGAAGTCGGAATCAACACCGACATAAAGATACCTCAAATCAAACCTCTTACAAAACCTAAATACCTTATGATTGGAAGCAACGGATCAGACTCCGGTAAAACTTTCATACTAACAGGTCTTGCAGGTGCAATCAGGAAAAGAGGATATAAGGTTGCACTGCTAAAAGTAGGTCCAGATGTTCGTGACATCATACCTGGATTATACTTGACAAAAGGAAAGATGGAAGATTTCGCATCAATAAAAATTGGACACCTTGGCTGGAAGGATATCGAATCTACAGTAGCAAAACTTAACAAATCCGATTACGATATTGTTCTTATTGAAGGCGTTATGAGTGTATTTACCGGCCTTTTAAATGAAAAGGTACCTTATTCTGCTGCTGAGATTGCAATGTCATCAAATATTCCTATGATATTAGCTACAGGCGTGAACAAAGGAGGTATTGAATCTGCAGCCATTGACATTGTTTCACATGCGAATATGCTTGAAAAATTTGGAGTTTCAGTTCCAGCAGTTTTGCTCAATAAGGTATACAATGACGATATATTCGACAATGTAGTGCCGTATATTCAAAACAACACAAATGTCGAAAAAGTTCTGAAAATTCCTAAACTAAAAAATGCAGATATGAGAGGGTTTATTCCTGAAGTTGAAATCAGATACGAACTATTCACTTCATATGCAATGGAACTGATAGAAAACAACCTAAATATAGATGAAATTATAGGAATGGCTCGTGAAGTGGAGTTCAATAGAATCTATTCATTTGAAGAAATTAAAAGTAAAGTGATATAATGGCTCTTAATTTAAGTCCTGAAAAAGGCGTTAAACTTACAAAAAAAGATAGGGCACATGTTTCAAATAAGATGAAACAGGGATGGAAGGCAACCTGCCTAATTCCGGATTACGTTTTTGATGAGGATGGAAACATCCAAATAGGATTGGAAAAAAACAGAAGAATAGTTAGAATTGTTAAAATCATGGATGACGGAATACATATTGAAAAAGCTCTAGCAAGTAAAACATTAAGAATTCCATGGGCTAAAATATCTGAAATAAACAAGTCAAAAGAAGTAAGAAACGCGTTGGAAATAAAAATGCGTGACGGGAGATATGTCACCTTCAGCATTTACAATTCCTACAAATACCAGCAAATAATGGAATTTATGGCAAAATACATTGCTGATAAATGTAATGAGAGGAATTAATCTATTCCTCTATATATTTATTAATGATGTCTTCGCCTCTAAGCAAAACCAATCCGTTTTCTTCTGCATATTTGCGAGCATCTGCAACTGATGTAGCCTGTCCGGTTTCACCATCCATCATTTCACAAACTACACAAACAGGAGTAACACCAGCCATTTCACATAATGCAAGACCAATTTCTGTATGTCCTTGTCTATTTTTAACAAGTCCTTCTGCTCCTCTTAAAAGACATACGTGGCCAGGTGATCTGAATGTTGCCCCAAATTCATCAAATCTTTCTTCTTTCATCATTATTGCCATTTCACTAATTGTCATTGCTCTGTCATGGTCTGTTATACCAGTGAAAGATTTCCTGTGATTTGTCCAAATTGAAAATGATGACCTTTCATCATACGGAATATCAGTTGGTGCAAGCTCAGCAAGTTCCGGAAATTTTTCTGTTGCCGCTTTCATGATATCTACCATGAAAGGTAAGTGAATTGCATCACAAAAATCAGCATGCAAACAATTGCAGATTAAACCGCCTGCATCATTTCTCATTGTTGCAATTGATTTAGGGGTTACAAATTCGGAAGCTATAATCATGTCAACTTCCCCTTCCCTATCATCATCATCGAAAACAAGTACGAATTCACCATTTCTAATAGCTTCTAGAGCTGCATCTAAGTTTGTTTCTTGATTCATAGTAATATCTCCTAATTTACTAGAACCAGGGCTAAAAATAACTACAATTTATTACTTCTCTTCCATCCGGACTGTAACCGTCGGTTTTGGAATTTCACCAAATCAACACATATTTTCGTGCTCGTGGACTTATTTTATTAAAATCACCACCGGTGGGGAATTGCACCCCGCCCTGAGAACGTATTATCAAATATATTAAACATGTATAAAATACTTTGCGGTAAATATTTAAGAAATTGAAAAAGTTGAGATGAAATTTAAAATTCAAGGGAAACTATATCTCCGTCACTGAGATTTAATTCATCCCTTAATTTATTTTCAGAAATAACTTCCAAATGACAATCTTCATGAGTGGTTTTTGCAGGAAATACTATTGCGCAATCAACCTTTTCATTCAATTTAGCTTCAATGTATTTTACGGCACCAAAACCATCATCCGGCTTTATCAAATTTTCACAATTATCCTTAATTTCATTAATTTCGTCCAAATGTTCATCACTTACCATGACATTCAATGTTCCTGGAAATGGGATAAAACCTAAATTTTTTTCAAACTCCTTTGTGTAACTTTCCTGTGATAGAAAAAATGAGCCTTTTCCCATACCGGATCTAACTTCACCATCAATTTTCATGAAATAACCTCTAATTAAATTAACAAACATTCAATATTAATGTAAAAATTTTAACTATACTTTTAATTTAATGACATTATAAAAAATTATAGTGAAATTTAAATTAAGAAATATAGATTCGATAGTATAAGTTAATCATTTTTAATTAATAAATATTTTTGAAGAAATTTATTTAAGAATTGAAAAAGAAAGTATTACTATAATAAGATTTTACAGGGTAATCGAAATGGAAATTAAAACTATCTCAACAGACGTATTAATTATCGGATCTGGTGGAGCAGGTTCAAGAGCTGCAATTGAAGTTGATGATGCAGGACTAAAAGCAATAATCGTATCAAAAGGTCTTTCATTCAGGTCTGGCTGTACTGGAATGGCAGAAGGAGGATACAATGCCGTATTTAAAACCGTCGACAAGGACGATTCAATAGAAGCCCACTTTAACGACACATTAAAAGGCGGAAGCTACTTGAACGACAAGAGACTTGTTGAAATTCTTGTAAACGAATCACCAAAAAGATTAATTGATTTAGAAAACTACGGTGCATTATTTGACAGACAAGAATCCGGTGAAATAGACCAAAGGCCATTTGGTGGGCAAACCTATAGGAGAACATGCTATCAGGGAGATAGGACCGGTGCAGAGCTATTGAATGCACTTAAAGAAGAAATCATCAGAAGAGATATAGAATGTATCGAAGAAGTGATGATTACATCTCTGGTAACTGATGGCGATGAGGTAATCGGTGCAACCGGTTTAAACTTAAAGGATTCAAGCTTAATCTACTTCAAGGCAAAAGCAACAATTCTGGCAAGCGGAGGTGCTGGACAGCTATACCCTGTAACATCCAACACTTTCCAAAAAAATGGGGACGGATTTGCAATAGCTTATAGAGCCGGGGCAAATTTGGTTGACATGGAACAGGTGCAATTCCATCCAACAGGAATGATTGCTCCCGAATCCAAAAAAGGTGTTTTGGTAACTGAAGCCGTTAGGGCTGAAGGTGGAAAACTCATGAACAAGGATGGAGAAAGATTCATGAGCAGATATGCACCTGAAAAAATGGAATTGGCTACCCGTGATGTTGTCGCCCGTTCAATCTATCAGGAAATCATTGAAGGGCGAGGAACAGAAAAAGGAGGAGTATACCTGGACATTTCCCACCTTGATGACGACTACATTGAAGAAAAGCTTGAAACAATGGTATTGCAATTTGAAAATGTAGGCGTGGACATCAAGCACGGTCCGATAGAAGTGGCACCAACCGCGCATCACTTCATGGGCGGATTAAAGATAAATACTGACGGATCATCTTCACTCAAAAACCTGTTCGGAGCAGGTGAAGTCTGCGGAGGAGTTCACGGAGCCAACCGTCTGGGAGGTAATGCATTAGCAGATACTCAAGTATTCGGTAAAATATCCGGTGTAAGCGCTTCCAATGCTGCAAAAAACACTGAACTTAAAACAAATGATGAGCAAGTCAATGAAGAAGCTTCAAGAATCGAAGGACTAATTAAAAAAGGTACAATAAAACCAAAAGAATTCAAAAACAATATCAAATCATTAATGTGGGAAAAAGTTGCTATCGTTCGTGATGAGAAAACACTGAACGAAGGACTGAAAGAACTGCTTGAAATGCAAAAAGAATTAGACAACATGGATGTTTCAAGCCAAAAACAATATAATACCGATTTGGTGACCGCTCTTGAAGTAATAAATATGGTTGAAATCTGTATTTTAGTCGTTAAATCCGCAATAATACGTAGAGAAAGTAGAGGAGCACACTTCAGATCAGATTTCCCTGAATCATTGGATGAATGGAAAAAGAGTATCGTGTTTAATAAAAATAAAATAGAATTTGAAGCTAGATAGCTTCTTTTAAATTCTTTATGGCTTTGCGAGCCTTATCATAAATTTCCTGTTCGTCCAAAACAGTCAATTTCTTATTTTCCATCAATATCTTACCGTTACAAATGGTAGTGTCGACGTTTGAACCGTTTGCTGAGTAAATTATATTGGATGTCAATGTGGAACTGTCCGGAACCATATTGGCACTATTAGTGTCAATCAAAATAATATCCGCTTTTTTGCCAACTTCAATGGAACCTATTTCATCATCAAGACCCAAAGCTTCTGCACCTTTAATGGTAGCCATAGCAATAGCTTCATAGGAGTTTAACACATTAGGGTCCAGGGTTGAAACTTTCTGAAGTAAACTAGCAGTTTTTAGCTCTTCAATCAAATCCAAATTATTGTTTGAAGAGGCACCGTCAGTACCTATAGAAACACAAATATCATTTTCAATCAATTTGGAAACTGGAGCAATTCCTGAAGCCAATTTCATGTTACTGCATGGATTGTGAGAAACTTTGACACCGTTTTTCTTAATTATTTCAATTTCATCATCACTTAACCATACGCAATGTGCAGCAACAACATCAGGACCTAAAAATCCGATTTTATCCAAATATTCAAATGGTCTTAGGCCTTTTTCAGCACTAACGTCATCAATTTCCTTTTGTGTTTCTGAAACGTGAATATGAATACCCATATTGTATTCATCTGCTAACTGGCGAACTTTAATCAGCAATTCCTCTGAAGCTGTATATGGTGAGTGCGGACCGAAAAATACCTTGATTCTTCCGTCAGCCATTCCATTGCAATTTTTAAATAAGGTTAAGTTTTCCTTGATTTCAGCTTCCCTTCTCTCAGCATCACCGAAATCAATCATTCCATATGAAAGTACTGCCCTTATTCCAGCTTCATCAATTGCACGTGCAACATCTTCCATGTAAAAATACATGTCTGAAAATGTGGTTGTTCCAGACTTAATAAGTTCGACCGCTCCTAAAAGAGCACCTATATAACAATAATCGCCATTGAGATTAGCTTCCATTGGCCATATATGATCATTCAACCAACTGTCTAAACTTAAATCGTCAGCCAATCCTCTAAATAAAGTCATTGATAAATGAGTGTGAGTATTTACAAATCCAGGAAGCAAAATTTTGCCTTCAGCGTCAATAATTTTTTCAACATTGCTTTCATCGATTACATCTGAAATTTCAGAAATCAAATCGTTTTCAATTAAAACAGATTGTTTTTTTTCTTCAAAATTATTTGGGTTTAAAATTAATGCATTTTTAATTAAAATAGTATTATCTGACATAATAACACCTAAAAAAATAAAAAAAAGTTAAAAACTTAGAATTTATAAGTTTTTAATAGCTAATTTAATATCATCAGCTTTAACAGTTTTACGTTTTGCAACTTTAGCAACTTTGTTAGCTTCTTTAGCAACTTCACGAGCAACTTCTTCTAAGTATAAAGCTAATTCTTCTTTTGCATCTTCGCTGACTCTTTCAGCGCCAGATTCTTTGATAATTCTTGCAACAGGAGCTTTTGGTATTTCAGACATACTTTTCACCTCACTTAAGTTTATTAAAACTTATGATTTACAGCCAAAATCATAAGTTAAATAACATTTTAAGATATCTTAATATTTAAATATTTTGCAAAATTAGCCCCAAATTAAAAAAATAAAATTGGATAAATTAAAAAAATAAAAAATTAATACTTAAAAGTATTTAACAAATAATTAATAAATTAATATAAGATAAAAATAATTTTGAGTGAAATGATGAATATTAAAATTGCTGTTCCTTCGAAAGGAAGAATAAGTGAACCGTCCGTAAACATCCTGGAAAAGGCAGGTTTAGGTTTAATCGATAAAAACAATCGGAAATTAATTTCAAAAACATTTAATGAGAATATAGAAGTAATGTTTGCAAGAGCATCCGACATTCCTGAATTTGTGAATGATGGAGTGGCAGATATGGGAATTACCGGTGTTGACCTAATCCATGAAAATGAAGCGGATGTTGAGGAGCTACTGGACTTAAGATTCGGACAGACAAAACTGGTTCTTGCTGCACCGGAAGAATCAGATGTGAATTCGGTTGAAGACATAACTGAAGATATGAAGGTGGCAACTGAATTTCCTGTTTTAACAAGAAAATATTTAGATGAAAAAGGTCTTAATTTAAAAATCGTCAAATTAAGTGGATCAACAGAAGCGGCTCCGTTCATCGGAATAGCTGATTTGATTACTGACCTGACAAGTACAGGAACCACACTAAAAATGAACCATCTGGAAATCATAGATACCCTTCTTGAAAGTAGCATAAAACTCATCGCTAACAAAGACAGTCTAAACGATAAAAAAGAATTAATAGAGTCTGTCAGCACAAGCATTAGGGGTGTTCTTGATGCGGACCGGAAAAAATTAATCATGATGAACGTGAAAAGCGTTGATTTGGATAAAGTTAAAGAAGTCATGCCGTCAATGGGTGGTTTGACAATCTCAGAAGTTTTATCAACAGAAAAAACAGTTGCAGTTCAAGCTGTTATTGATGAAAAACAAGTATTTGAACTAGTAAATGACTTAAGAAATGCAGGTGCAATGGACATTCTTGTTGTGCCTATCGAAAGAATCATATGAAAATTGCAATAATCTATTCAACTTCAAGCAGAACAACAAAAAAGGCATGTAAAATACTGTCCAGTAAAATAAATGCCAATGTACAGCTTATACCTATTGAAAAGGCAAAAACTGCATGTCTTTTAAAGTATAATTTTATTATACTTGCAGGGTCTGCGATGAATGGTAAAGTGCAAAGCGCATTGAAAAGATATGTTTCAAGAAACATTAAAACTTTAAAAGAAAAGCCTGTTGCCCTGGTTTTGAACTGTGAAGAGGGCATTGATACAAGAGACAGATTGAATAAAACATTCACAGAGGAACTGGTGGATTCATCATACATTAACTCAAACTTTGGATATGAATTAGATCCGGATGAGGGAAACTTAATTGAAAAAAGAAGAATAAATAAAATTATAAATAAATATCAAAAAGAGGGGAAAAATCTTCCCGTTCTTAACATGGATGAAATCGATAAATTTGCCGATTATATAAATAATATGATTAAAAAAAGGGTTGATTAGAATTTTTAAACTAAAAAACATAATTTCAATAAAAGATTTTGAAAGAGAAGATATTGAATACATTTTAGATGAAGCAGCAAAGCTGGAAGATGTTGCCAAATCAAAAGTAATATCTGAAGAATTAAAAGGTAAACTCCTTGGATTGATGTTTTTTGAACCTTCAACAAGGACAAAAATGTCCTTTGAAACTGCAATGAAACGTTTGGGAGGAGAATGTGTTGGATTTGAAAACAGCGGATCCAGTTCTGTCTCAAAAGGTGAAAGCATTGCGGATACTGCAAAAATGTTTGAAGGTTACAGTGACGCATTAGTAATCAGACATGAACTTGAAGGAGTGTCCAAATTTATTTCTGATATTGTAAATGTCCCTGTTATCAATGCAGGTGACGGAGCAGGTCAACACCCAACCCAAACATTGCTCGACCTATACACAATCAAAAAAGAAATTGGTGAAATCGATAATTTAAAAATAGCTTTGATTGGTGATTTGAAATTCGGACGTACAGTTCACTCACTGTCAAATGCACTGGGCCTGTTTAAAAATGTCAAAATTTATTTGGTATCACCTCCTGAGCTCAAAATGCCTCAGGAAATCCTACACGACATTAACAAAACCAATGTAACATGGGAAGAAACAGATTCAATAGAAAAAATCATTGATGACGTTGATGTATTATATGTAACAAGGATTCAAAAGGAGCGTTTTGCAGATATTGATGATTATCTGAAAATAAAAGGAGCTTATATCGTTAATAGGAAAATGATTGAAGGTAAGGATTTGATTGTAATGCATCCTTTACCTAGAATCGATGAAATAGACACAGATGTGGATAATACTAAATACAACAAATATTTCACTCAAGCTGCAAATGCCGTTCCTGTAAGGATGGCAATTTTAAAAACATTAATAAATAACAACCCTAAATAGTATAGAGGGTTGTTTCAAGTAATGTTTCATCACATTGCAGTTTAATGATATTTGTTCTTCCTTTTCCACGACCGCGTGAAATTGTATTTGTTGAAATTATACCCAATAATTCAAGTTCGTTTATAAAGTCAAATATTCTTCTGTAGGTTACTGCATCCTTTTTAGAGATTTCCTTGTACTCGTCATACAGTTTTCCTGAAGATATTTCCTCACCCTGTTTTGTTAAAATTAGAATAGCTTCCAAAACCCTTTGCTGTTGCAATGGCAGAGTGGAAATGATTTCAATAACCTTATTGTGTTCGATTGTATCTTTTGCTTTTCTGACATGTTCGCCTGTAACCTTATCGCAATCCTCATCGAAAGCTATTTCACCAGCGCTTTTAAGCAAATCAAGAGCATATCTAGCGTCACCCTCTTCCTTAGCGGCCATCGCTGAACATAAAGGTATCACATCATCTTCTAAAACACCATCCTGGAAAGACAACTGTGCCCTTTCAGACAAAATGTCAGATAACTGATCTGCGCCATATGGAGGAAATACAATTTCCTTATCGTTCAAGCTGCTTTTTACCCTGGATTTAATGAGGTTTTTAAAGTCCAGATAATTACTGATGCATAAAACAGAAACATTGTCAGTTCTGGTCAATGTGTATAAAATTCCGTCGCCGTCCTTGTCAAGCAAAATGTCAATCTCGTCCAATATAACAATTAGCTGCAGTTTTTTACCATAAGTATTTCTTCTTTTAAAAATATCCCTAAAAGCGTTTACCACTTCACCTTTGGTCCATCCACGGCTTGGAACATCACGACCTAGCTTGTTACAAATTTCTGCAATAACCTGATATTCAGTAGTGAAATCAGTACATCTAATATGCAGAACTTTAACGAAAACTTTCTTTTTGTTTGCAATTTCAATCAGCTGTTCACGTGCAAATTTGGATGCCGCTGTCTTTCCTGTTCCTGTCTTACCGTAGAGAGTAACATTTGATGGAGTAACATCACTCAAGACATCGACCCAATATTTAGCTATTTGTCTTATTTGATCCTCCCTGTGAACCAGCTTGTCAGGCAGATACCTGTGATCCAAAGGTTCCTTATCCTTGAATATGCTGGTGGACGAAAGGTTTTCTATGTCATTTTCCAAATCTTCAAAAACATTTGACATTATAGTCACCACAATAAAATTTATGAAAAAATAAATTAGTATAATTTCCAGTGTTAATAATATTTTGAACCTAATAAATAAAGGTTTTTATTACAAATATAGTAAAAAGTTATTAAAAAGCGATGAAATGCAAAAATTAAAATCAGCTAAAATCAGCTAAAATTAGTTTAACATATTAAAAATGATTATTATAAAGTAATATAATGTATATACTAATATTTAACAAAATAATTTGTTTAAATCAAATTAAATTTAAAATATGAAATATAACTATTTCCAATATAAAATAACGATTTCAAGTGTAAAAATCAAGGATAGACAGTGAAAATAAGCTCTCAGATGGCTTGAATAAGATGATTTTTGAAAAAATTATCATGATTTATAATCAAGACAGAGAGGTGCTTTTCAAGTGTAAGAATTTCATGCGAAAAGCAAAAATGAAGACATGTATTGCAAGTGTAACATTCGTGTGAAAATGAGTTCAAATTAAAAAATTTAGCAAAAATAAAAATACGGTCTCAAAATGAAAAAATAAAGAAAAATCAGAGAGATAAATTTCAAGTGTTTACAGTTGAAATATACCCCTTCATTCTTAATATACCTTCGAAAACGTTTCAGTTGAAATACACCTCTCCCTCTCTAAATGAACATATCATTCTGATTTGAAGGAGCAGGAAGTGTTCCGAATTTTTTGTCAATTAACCAGATGCAATGCAATTTAGATTTAAAAATTCTTTTCATAGTTCTAATCAGCATATCCTTGGTCAATCCATCTTCAAAAATTTGTTCGGTAATTACAAACTGCTGCAATATGTCATTGTTTATCTGCAGTTCAAAATCAACTAGAAATGTATTCAAACCGAAATTCAAATCTAGAATAAAATCCTTTTTAGTTTTAATGTCAGCAGATTCCATCAATGTTTTATGCTGTGGAGCCACCTGAGTAGCGCACGCAATAATAACTGAATCTTTACCCTTAGGTTTTACAACATCCATTATATTTTCCTTGGGAAATTCAACAATAAAATGAAAATCCGCATTTTCATCATATTTCATTTCTCTTAAAAGATCTTCATCAAGTAACCATTTTTCAACTTGTTCTTCGATATTCATAATATCATCATAAATTATTAATTAATAATAAAATATTTATTTTTTTATTTATATATATTATAAAGTATGATTGAATTATTTTATTTTATTGTTTTAGCATTATTGCTTTCACTTGCAATAGATGTTCTGTTTGGCGAATTACCAACAAAAATACATCCTGTTGTTATTATGGGTTCAATCATAAGTTTTTTCAAAAAAATATTTATAAAAATAAAAAATAGAATATCAGGATTGTTATTGGTTTTATCTTCAGTACTGGTTGTCAGTATAATTTTGTATATTATTTGTTATATATTCTCATTTAACAGTTTATTATTGTTTATTATATTTATTATATTATTATCATCAACATTTTCTGTCAATATGCTTTTAAAGACTGCTGTTGATGTTAAATCAGATTTGGATATCAGTATTGAAAAAGCCAGAGAGTCAGTTTCATATTTGGTCAGCAGAAGTACTGATGAGTTGACAGAAAGTTTTATTGTATCAGCTGTTATTGAAAGCCTGACGGAAAACATAACTGACTCATATGTTGCTCCGGTGTTTTACTATGCAATTTTTGGAATAATTATTATGTTAAATCCAATTAATAATCATTTGTATTATCTCTTGCTGGTTCCAATGCTATATCGTTTGTTCAACACTTTAGATGCAATGGTCGGATATAAAAGTGATGAGCTTAAAGACATTGGTTTTGTTCCGGCAAAAATAGATGATATCTTGAATTATGTTCCGTCAAGAATTGCAGGTATTTATGTTGTGATTTCTGCTTATTTACTTAAATTGGATGGTAAAAACAGTTATGAAATAATGAGAAGAGATGCCAGGAATTGTCCTAGTCCAAATTCAGGATACACCATGGCAACAACTGCAGGAGCACTTGACATTCAGCTGATAAAAAAAGACACATATATTCTGGGGGATGCCAATAGGGAAATTGGCAAGGATGACATTACAAGGGCTGTCAATCTATCAAAAATGACAATAGCTCTGTTTACATTAACAATATTAATTTTATTAACATTGATTCATGTGATATTATGAAAGTGGCAATCATTTCTGTTTCAGATAAAGGAAAAGAGTTAGCATTGACTATTAAAAAGCACCTGGATGATGATTCAACAGTCATTAGGGCTGATTTGTTTCATAAAAACGTTAAGAAATATTTAAAAATTGCATTTTATGAATATGATGCAATAGTTGCTATCATGGCCAGCGGTATTTTAATAAGATCAATTGCACCATACATCAATTCAAAAACAACAGATCCTGCAGTGATTAACATTGACGATAACGGAAACTTTGTAATATCAACTCTTTCTGGGCATTTGGGAGGAGCAAACAAGTTAACCAATAAAATTGCTACATTAATAGATGCTACACCTGTTATCACAACTTCAAGCGACATTAACAACCGATTAGGCATTGATGTTCTTGCAAGCGATTTATATTTATCAATCGACAAGCCAAAGGAAATTTTATTTTTCAACAAGGCAATTTTAGATGGTCAAAAAATCACATTAACAATGAAAAATGAAAAGAAATATCTTCTAAACTATTTAGAAAAAAATACACTTGAAATGGATGTTTCATTAGTTAATTGCGATAATGTCAGTGAAGATGAAATCAAGGTCGGTTTGGATGGTCATGAAATAATTTTAAAAGAAAAGAAAATGGTTGTGGGAATTGGCTGCAGACGTGGCAAGGAATATGAAAAGATTAATGAAGGATTTTCCAAATCAATAAACGAATTAAACATTGATGCATCAAGAGTCAATCAACTGGCATCAGCTGAAATCAAAAAGGATGAAAAAGGAATTTTAAAATTATCAGAAAAATTAAACATTCCGGTTAACTTTGTTGATTTGGACAGGTTGAAGCTGTTTGAATCTCAGGATGTTCAGAAGTCTGAATTCGTAAAGTCAAAATTCGGAATTTATGGTGTTTGTGAACCTTCAGCATTGATTACTGCAGGTTTTGATTCTAAATTAATTTATAAGAAAACATCATATGATGGCGTGACAATAGCTGTCGCTATCTCAAATTAAATATAAAATAAAAAAAGAGTTAAATTAGATTGATTCTAATTTAGAGAGAACTTCCCAAATTAAAGTTCTTGCGTGTACTGGTATGTTAGGATCATTACTGATTTCATCTAATTTTCCTAAAACAGTACTTATTTTAACGGATTGATCTTGTTCTTCATCTTTTAATAAATCGTTAGATTCACTAGCTGCTTCTCGAATGTTACGAGGTACAGTATTGTTTTCTGAAATATATTCAAGTATTTGACATACTTCTTCTATAGTTTGATTACTCATAATACTCCCTCCAAAAATATAATTTAAAAATAAGTCAAATCTATTAATTTATATATTTATTCGTAATCTCTTTAAATATTTTGTGGTATATGTGAAAATTATCAGTAGAAAAATATATATTAAATTAAAATGAATTATTATACATGTCAGATATAAGCAAAACAACTATAAATTTACCTAAAGATTTGAAAAAAGAATTAAAAAAAATTGCAATCGATGAAGATACATCATTATCCGGTTTAATCATAAAAATGATTGAAGAAGGAATGTCATCAAGAAATAAGAATGATGTAATTTCAGGTGAAGATTAGATAATATCTTCAGCTGAATTCAACATATAAGTAATAAATTGTGTTTTTGCAGACTCTTCTATGAAAACTGCAAGAGATTCGGCTTCTTTTAAATTTTCACTAACGCAAATCACACCATGCTTTTTTAATATAAGCACATCACTATTTCCAATGTTTTCGCTTGCGCTTAAGGCAAGTTCGTTGCTTCCGGGTTTTTCATATTCAATATCTGGTAAGAAAGGATCTTTTATTTCTCCAAAACCTTCCAGTCTTTTTATTCTTTTGTTTGAAAATGCAAATCCAGTAGCATAAGGAGAATGGGTATGCACAATGCCATTGACATCATTTCTTTTTTTATAAATTTCCAAATGCATATTAACTTCAGATGAAGGTTTTCCATTTGTTAGTAAATTTCCGTCCAAATCGACTAAAACAATTTCTTCCTGAGATAAATTTGCCAGGGATGTTAATGTAGGAGTAATGGCAACTATATCTCCATTAGTGCTTTTAATTCGTTTACTGATATTTCCTGATTTTCCTGAAACCAGATTCTTATTATAAATGTTATTTCCAACATCAATTATTTCCTGAATATGCTTTTTCATCTTATCACTTTATAAAAATTTGAAATGTTTATATTGTCCTTTATGAATAACAGGAACCTCAGCAGGTGTAGGTTCAATGTTGTGAATTTTTTGAAAGCTTGTCTGGGTCTGGAAAGTACCTGAATTAATCAGATGTATTCCATTAAATCTTCTATAAGAATTCACGTGAATGTGACCGGTATGGAAAATGTCCGGCACTTCATCAATTACAAGATAATCTTCAAGTTCTGAAGCTAATGGTGTTCTTTCACCATATATTGGTGCCAGATGTCGTTTCTTGAGTAATTCTTCCATTAAAAAGTCACTTTTTTCATAAGTAAATTCTTTAACAGCCATAACCAAATCATCGAAACTGCGTCCGTGGTATATTAGGACGTTGATACCGTCAAGAGAAACTACGCCCGGATTAGATATGAATTCCACATTGTCGAGTTCATATAATGCCTTTGCATATTCCTCAGGAACTGCAGGCTGTGGCTCTGCCACCCTTGAAGCGTCGTGGTTTCCAGGGGCAATGATGATTTTGATATCGCTTCTGATGTTTCCTAAAAATCTTGCAGCTTCATTATACTGCTCGGTAATATCTTTAATTACGAGTTCCTGATCCTGGTTTGGATAAACTCCAATTCCATCTACAATATCTCCTCCAATGATGAGATATTTAACATCTTCAGCAACTCTTCTTTGATTTTCATCACCATATTCACAGTTAATCCAATCGATAAATCTGTTGAATGCATCTTCAAGAAATGTTAGGCTGCCAATATGGACATCTGATAAAAATACGATTCCAAAGTCCATTTCTTTATCTGGAACTCTTAAAACACCCGGATTAATGATTTCCTGACCAAATGCAAAATTGCTGTCATTGCTTTTGTTTGCAATAACGCCAACAACTTCATCCCTTACAAGTTTCTCTGCTTCTGCAAACAAATCTTCTTTGTTCTGGGAAAATAGTATTGAAATGGTTCCGGTGTCGTCTTCAAATTCTACAATTTTGTGACCGTTCTTACTGGTTCTTATTTCACGGACCATTAGAATTAGACTTAAGCTTTCCTGTGAATCATCAATGTCTGCGATTTTAGTGTAATTTCTAAGTTCAGGCCTTTTTGAAAGGATATTCTCCAGTTTTTCATATCTGCTTTTAAAGTAGGAGATTAAATTTTCAAGTTCTCCGCTTGTATATGATTTTTTACTTGTATCCTGAATAATCTCAAAATCGTATTCAACATTACTTTTTTGAAGATTACGTTTGAATTGAATTTTTTCATCTTTAACTGTTTCAGAAGCTTCTATAATTTCCTGATTGACATATTTTTCAGGTTTATCACTTTCTTTTTTCAAGTTATCTATTGAAGATATTTCTTTTTTTTCTTCTGCTTCTGGTGTTTTAACAGGTTTATTATCATTTGAGGTAATTGTTTTTTGTGGTGTTTGCTCTGTTTTTACTTCTTTAGGTTTTTCTGTTTCAACAGGTGAATCATTTATTAGGGTTTTTTGACTGGTATTGTCTGTTTTTTTAACATTTCCTGTAATTTCATCTATAGTTTCTCCACTGACCGAAACTAAATCTTTTGAGGAAAATTTATCACCTTTTAATTTAACTATTATTGAAGATGCAAAATCTAGAGGATTTTCAGCACTAATAACTTTATCAAATGCTTCAGGTGATAGGTTGATTCCCTTTTTTGCAAATTTTAATAGAATTTTATTAGTTGACATACTGGTTAAAATTTTTATTTTTTATCTTAATTAAACTTTGAGAATTTTTGATTATAATTTTGATTTTGACAAAAGAAATTTTATTTGAATTGAAATTATAGGTAATCTTTATTATATATTAAAAACTAAATTTATATCATTATAGTATAATTGTTATTTAATAACATAAAGTATTGATTGTGATAAAAATGGCGAATAAAATAGTTAGAATTGTTTTAATTATTATATTATTTGTTGTATTTTTTGAATTAGGTCTTTTCGGCTCATATACTATTGTTACAGCTGAAGCTCCGGATGTTCAGGGACTGATTGATATGCAAATTTCAAAAGTATCTTCATTTTTGAATCCGGAAAAAGTTAATCAGGTTTTGATTAAAGACCCGACTCCAGTATCAATCTCTAATAAAAAAGACATCGCACTTCAAATGGAGGCGCTGTCGAAGGTAGATGGAGTTAATTACGATTCAATTAATGTAACAACAACTGAAGATCCAGATGATGGTAAATTTAATGTAACTATTGAAGGATTAGGTTATGCATCACCTAATTCAACTTCAGGCCAAATTGTCATTACCCAAACCCCTTCATATAAGATTATAGCAAAAGGAATTGCTTCAAATAAAGGAACAGGGCTAATGGTAGACAAGGACACTGTTACAATAAATTCAGTTTTAAAGCTTTACTAAAAAGGATGATATAAAATGATTAATGTAATTGGTATTGGTCAGAATAGAGACAACATGACTTTAGGAGCTGTTAGAGCTATTGAGGAGTCAGATGTAATTATAGGCTATAAAAAATATATTGAACAGATTGAAGACTTAATAGCTGATAAAGAAATTGTTAAAAAAGGAATGGGAGATGAAATTGCAAGAGCAGAATTTGCCATTCAGAAAAGCTTGGAAGGCCAAACAGTTTCATTAATAAGTTCTGGAGACCCTGGAGTCTTTGGAATGGCTAATGTATTGTATCAGATAGTGAGTAAGTATGAAGATGTGGAAATTAAGGTTTATCCTGGTGTTTCTGCATTAAATTATGCATCCAGTCATTTAGGTGCTCCTTTAAATGATTTTGCAGCAATTAGCTTAAGTAACATTTTAACACCTTTATCCGAAATAGAAAAGAAATTAAAATTTGCACTTGAAGCTAATTTAATTGTAGCTATTTATAATCCAATAAGCAAAACTAGAAAAGAGCCTTTTAGAAGATTTAAACAGTGCGTTTTAGACATAAAAGGTGAAGACACCTTGATTGGTATCATTGACAGTACTTATGAACCTCCAAAAACTACAATTGTCAAAGTTAAAGATTTGACTGAAGATATAGTTAACATGTCCTGCACATTAATTGTAGGCAATGATTTAACTTATGAACAGGAAGGAAAGCTTGTAACACCGAGAGGATATGTAATAAGATCCAAGATTCATCCATTATCACAAGATCATTATGAAAAGTTATTAAATGGTGAAATACCACATGGTCCAAATCGCGAATGTGACTATTATCCATGTCACTATGAAGGACAGTATTGTGATTTCTGTTATTGTCCTTTCTATCCATGCGGTGATTCTTCAACTGGCGGAGAGTGGATTAAAGGTAAAAACGTTTGGAACTGTAAGGAATGCATGTGGCTGCATGAAAAAGAAGCGGTTGAATGTTTAAGAGAACCTTTAGAAAATATCATCGAAGAAGTTGAAGATTTAAAAGCTAAGAAAAAAACATTATTAAAGCTTAGAAGAGCATGCTTATTGAAAAATAATCCAAATGACCTTTAGGTGAGTTCATTGACAATCAAAAATTTATTAATCGAAATGAAGAATATGTCGGAGCTAATGGTCGATTTAGCTTATTCAGCTGTTTTATTTAACAGTAAAACTGCTGCTGAGGAAGTTATCACATTAGAAAATCAAGTTAATACAATGAATTACGAAATTAAGAAAGAATCATTAGTTGCAGCCAGATCTTATGAAGATGCTGAAAAATTAACAGCTTTACTTGAAATTGCAGAAGCTGCAGAAAGTATAGCTAATGCAGCTAAAGACTTAGCCGATTTGGTTATTAAAGGATTCAAACCACATCCAGTATTCAAGATGGTAATGGAAGAATCCGATAAAAGTATTGTTAGAGTGGTTGTTGATGAATCATCAGAATTGGCCAACAATACTTTAGGAGATTTACTTTTAGTTAATCGTACCGGTATGAGAGTAATTGCAATTAGAAGAGGTGTATCCTGGATTTATGGTCCGGATAAAAGAACAACTCTATTGCCGGAAGATACATTAATTTTAAAAGGAACAGATGAAGGAGCTGACTTGCTTGAAAAACTTGCAGCAGGAACCTGTTCTTTAGATGATATTCCAGATGAATTAGAAGATGAAAATTAAGAGCGTGATTAAATGATAGGTAGTGATACTTGTGAAAGACAGACAGAAGAGGATTCGCAGTTCACTATCCAAATCAGCCTTTTCAGAATTTTATGAAATTCATAAAAGTTCTATTAAGGAAGGATTAATCGCTCTTTTAATATGTGCAGTTGGGGATTTGATAGCCGGTATTATATTAGGTAAAATGACCTTTTTCCTTGAAGCATTTCCAGGACTTTTAGTTATTATTCCTGGAGCCATTGGTATGAGAGGAAATATTTTCGGTTCTTTTGCTTCAAGATTATCATCAAATTTACACATTGGTATAATATCCCCGCAATTTGAGTTTTCAGAGCAATTGAACTTTAATATTTTCACATCTTTTGTTTTGACATTAGTTTTATCCATATTTTTAGGCATTGTTGGTAAAATTTTCTGTCTGCTGCTCCATTATCCCTCAATGGAGTTAATAGATTTCATATTGATTTGTACTATAGCAGGAATAATTTCCAATCTGATTATGCTTCCAATAACAATGCTGGTTTCATTTAAAAGCTTTGAGCATGGCTGGGATCCGGATAACATTACCAGCCCAATCATTGCGGCTTTTGGGGATCTGCTGACTTTGCCCGCTATTATTGCATCAATTTTTATCCTGACACTATTGAATATTAATTTCATAGTTAAGGATGTTATTCTTGCAGTTATCCTTATCGGAGTTTTAGTCAGTTTTGTCTACTGTTATAAATTATCCTATGAAACCAAAACAATTTTAAGACAGTCCACTCCTGTATTGCTTGTATGTTCCTTTTTAGGAGGTTCAGCGGGAGGTATTCTTAACAGTTCAGTTGAAACACTGCTTACCAATCCAAGTTTGCTGACATTGCTTCCTTTATTCTCAGGAGAATGCGGAAGTTTAATCAGTATTTTAGGTGCTAAACTGTCTTCCGGTCTTCACTCCGGTTTGGTGGAACCTCTAAAAATACCTAAAGGAAATTCAATTCATAACTTTATAGTTTCTTTTATTTTAGCTATTATTGTATTCCCGTTCATAGGATTTTTAGCCGAAAGCTCATCTGTAATTCTTAAAACCGCAGGTGTCGGATTTGCAAATATTCTTTTGATAAGTACAATTGCCGGTTTACTTTTAGTCACTATAATGGTATTTTTAGTATATTATGTATCTACAATTTCCTACAATAAGAATTTGGATCCTGATAATATTGTGATTCCTATTTCAACAAGTATTACTGATTCAATTTCTAGTTTAACATTGATAGGTGTATCATTGCTTGTTTTGGGCATGCTTATTTAAAACCATGCCTTTACAATTAAATTACAATCATTTGTTCTAAAATAGTCATAATTTAAATTGTACATTTTGAAATTTTTGGGAACCGATACCAGCACAGCCTTTACGTTTGGTCTGTTAAAGTGGATGAACACCACTGCACTTGTATCGTCATAGAAGTTAATCTCGCTGTTCAGGTTGATATTTTCAGAGCCTGGTGTTTGCCACGGACGTTGTTTGACAACCCGTGTAGTATCTATTATGTATTTTAAATCGCCCTTGTCTTTAGGATTTATGAGTAGATAATAGTTGGACTTTTCCAGATTGCCCTTAAATATTTTAAAGTAGTTGCAGCTGTGCTTATTTTGGTCGTGTTTGTGATTGCATTTACCTCCGTATTGAAATTCGCTTATGACAAATCTCTTATAAAAATCGCATTTAACTGCTCTATTTACAGCAAATATATCTCCATTTTCATTATTCTCTCCGATTTTTACACTTGAAATACTGCTCTGCTGTGGAATCAGTTCCATTGATGTTTTGATTTTCGAGTTGAACAGTTTTTTATCCACTAGATTTTTATAATTATTTTTAAGTGCAATAAATTTGGAATAGGAAATGCTGTTTGGAATAATTTCTCCTTCTTCATTGATTATTGCAAGGCCTGGCGTTCCTTTGCCGTGTTTTTCCCAGTTATCCGGGATTCCTGGGTTATTTATTAAATTGTCTGTGAATTCATTGATTAGGTTTTCAGTATTTTCCTTTTCCGCTGAGGTTATAGCCTTATTTGTCAGTAATTCTGATGCATTAAGAACAATTCCGCTAATGAATAGAATAATAATTAAGACAATAGCTATTTCTATAACAATATTTCCTCTATTGTCCATCATCTTCCCACAACCCGTATTTTTTCCTATGGGAACTGTCCAAAATTAGGCTGTTCATGTCTGTCTTGTCGATTTTTTGTCCTGTATAGTGGTCATGGTATACAACATGGTCCGAACAGGAAATTGAATCATTCGTCAGTGGTGTGTGGGTTTGAATAAATACTTCAAATCCATAATGAGGACATGTCCCTTTTCCTTCAAGTCTGCATAAATAACAGCTTCCATCTCTGCTTTCATGAAAATAGCCTTTTTTCAAGCAGTCTTTTAATACTCCGGGATCTCCATGGTGAGTATATGGATCATATGGGCATTTTTTGATTGTCAGCGGAGATGATGCAAACAGGTAAGAAAATGGAGAGTCCAGATTTCTAAGCTTAAGGTATCTTGCAAGGGCATTTTTGTATTTTATTTGGTCTCCATCGACATATATTCCGGATGCCGCAGTCAGTTTTGCAGGAGGCAATGGGTCTCTTAGACCTTCGACTGAAACATTCTTTTCAATAACTTTATGAAACCTGTTAGAGTTCTTTTCAATGCCCAGTTTTACTTTAAACAATACTTTCCATGGTGTGTCTGTAGGTTTAACGGACAAAACCTCAGAAGATATTTTTGCATCGTATTTTTCGCCGAATTCCTTGTTCTTCTTTGTTAGTTTTCCATTCAAATTCTTTTTGATTTGGTCTTCGCTGTTCAGTAATTTCAGGCTGCGATAGACTTTGGTGCAGGCATCTTCAATAGAAGCTCTTGCTAAAATTTCCAGATTATCGCTATAGTCATCAACGATATATTTGAAATTGTCATTTTCCGTTGAATCGATATTTTCATTTTCAATATAATTTAAGGTTGTAAAAACAAAAATTGCAACCAATAACAATGCTGTTATCAAAATAACAGTTGTACCCAGTATTAAATTTCCTTTTGAATCGATTTTCATTATTAAAAATTAAACTTAAATTCATAAATTTTTTTTCAAAGTGCGACTTTATGCACATGTGCAAAAGTAATAATTATTAAAAAAAAACTCAAAATAAGTAATAAAAAAAATACTTTTTTATATTACTAATTAAATATTATACATATTGAAAATATATGGAGGAATTACATGTCAGATACTGTAAGAACATGGCGTCATATTCAACAGAGATATAATCTTATTGGTTCTAAATGTACCACCTGTGGGGAATTATTCTTCCCGTCTCGTGTAGTTTGTCCTAACTGCAGGAGAAAAGGTAATCTTGAACCGTTCCAATTCAGTGGAAAAGGTAAAATTCACACATTTTCAGTTATCAGGTCAGCTCCTGACGATTTTAAAAAAGCAGCTCCTTATGCTGTAGCTGTTATTGAACTCGAAGAAGGTGCAAAATTAACAACTCAACTTGTAGATTGTGATGTTGATGATATTGAAATTGGTGACGATGTAGAAATGGTATTTAGAAAAATCAGAGAGGATGGAAAAGACGGAGTTATCTCTTATGGATACAAATTCAAAGTTATCAAATAATACTGCTGTCATTCTCGTAAGTCATGGAAGTACCTTGCCTTATGCAGAGGAAGTATTTACAGAAATTAAAGAAAAATTTATCAAAAAATCAGGATTAGCGACTGAAATAGGATACATGAAAGTATCCGAGCCTACTATTGCAGGAGCAGTTGAAATATTAAAAGGACAAGTTGATGATTTGGATAAAATCATTGCACTTCCTGTATTTTTGGCTCCTGGTATTCACACTAACATCGATATTCCTCAATTATTGGGTCTTGAACCTTTGGAAGTTGATCCAAGATGTCCTGATGGAAATTACCCGCCGGAACATTATTTGTCAATAGCAGACGATGTTGATTTCGATGGCGAGATTGAACTGTTAAGTTCAATTGGGTCTCGTGATGAACTTTTGGATATAATTGATAAGAGAATTAATGAAGCTCTTGAGGATTCAAAATTAGATGATGATGCAAAAACCGGAATTTTACTTGTTACCCACGGTTCAAGGCTAAATTACAACAAGGAATTTGCAACTGAATTATATAATAAATTTGAAAAAACCTGCGAATTACCGTCAAGCTTTGGCTTTATGGAATTATGCGGTCCAAGCATTCCAGAATCCATTAATAAACTGGTTGATGAGAATGATTTGGAAAGATTGGTTGTTATTCCGGTATTCATTGCTCCTGGTATGCACACCACTCATGATATTCCACATATTTTAGGATTTTTGGAAGACCATGAACATGAACATTCACACAGCCACGGTCACGACCATGGACATGATCACACTCATGACCTGACTCCGGTCGAGTTTGATGGTGAAATCCTATATCCTGAGCCTATCAAGGCGGACGATATATTGATAGATATTCTGGTTTCAATGGTAAATGAAAAATTATAATTTTTCATATATTTTTTTGAAAAATTTTGATTTCAATATAACTTAAATAAATTTAACTTAAAATTTAATTATAATCATATTAACGGATGATAAAATATGTCTGATAAAAAAACAGGAATCTTACTTTTAAGCCACGGTTCAAGACTTGACGATGGTGAGGAAGTAATTAAAGCTTATAAAGAAATGTATGCAGAAGAATTTCCAGAAATGCCTGTTGAATATGGATTTATGGAAATCAGAAAACCGGGCATTCCGGAAACAATCAAAAAATTAACTTCAGAAAACGATTTGGAAAAAATTATTGTTGTACCTGTATTCGTTGCTCATGGATTACATACAAAAAGGGATATTCCACAATTGCTAGGAATTGAAAGTGATTTTGATGAAGAAGCAGCATCTGGTCATCATCACCACCATCACGGACACGATGACCACGATCATGACCACCACGGTCATGGACATCATCATCACCACGATCATGACCATGATGACGAAAAAATTGAATTTGATGGTGAAATCGTATTGACAGATCCTTTAGGAATCGATACACGTCTATACGAAATTATCAAAGACAGGGTTTCAGATAATTTATAGCAGAAATTCTTTTTTCTGATTTGAATTATATTAATTCATTTCTATTATTTTTTTTATATCTTACTGTTTTAACATTAAATGTTGTTTTTGTATTATAATTATTATATTAATAATATCCAAATAATTTCTGCCAATACTCATTTTTTTTTAAAAGTTATATTATAATAACCAAGAAATATGCATTTTCTTTAAATTGTTTAATATTTTAGTGTGGAAATATCAATCAGGAGGCTACAGGTATTGTTAAGTTTGAAGTTACTGGTGCTGAGGAGTATACTGTTTATGCTGATGTTTTAAACGGCAAAGCAGTAATGGAAGATGTCCTTTCTGCTGGTGATTATACTGTTGTTGCTACTTATATGGGTGATGAAAACTTCAATTCCAACACTACACTTGCATCATTTAATGTAGAAAAAGAACCTGTAATCATTCCAATTGCTTCTGAATTCAGTGACATAACTATCGGCGATGATTTAAGCATAAATATTGTCCTTAAAGATGAAAACGGTGATGTCATTGCAAATGCTCCTATTACGTATGTAGTAAACGGTACTGCAGGTACAACCACTACTGCTGCTGACGGTTCATTTACAATCAATGCAGTAAACGGTGCAAAAGTTGAAATTAAATACGCTGGAAATGAAACAATCCTGCCTACTAATTTAACATTGACATTCAATGTTCCGGTTGGTCCTGTTGTTGTTAAAACAGACACTCACTTCAACATTCCGGGTAATGCAATAACAATTAACGGATATGCGGTTGATACTAAAGCTGGTGAAAAAGGTATTCCTTATGCTACAGAACTGCTTGATGCAAACGGAAAACCAATAGAAGGTGCTAAAATACAGTTTGGAGTAAACAACAAAATATACAAAAGAACAACCAATGAAAATGGAAGCTTTACTCCATATAATCTGGATATGATTAGGGCTGGAAGATACACAATGGCATTCTCATTCGGAGGAGATGATAACTACAATAGTACATTTGCCGTTGTCTGCGTTGATTTGGATAAAAAACCAATCACAATCAAAGCAAGCGCAAAAACCTATAAAGCAAGTGTAAAAAACAAAAAAATACACTGTAACTCTTAAGACTATTGTGGGATCTTCTGCTGATGGCAAGGTGTATCTTAAATCCGGTAAGAAAGTTACTCTGCAGGTAAACGGTAAAATATTCTCTGGAAAAACCAACTCCAAAGGACAAGTCACCTTCAAAATAACTAATTTAAATAAAAAGGCCAAATATAAGGCTAAAATCAGTTACGCAGGTGACATTACATACGAAGCCGCAACAAAAACTGTAACTTTAACAGTCAAATAGTGAGATTATGCTCTCACTATACTTTTTTTTATTTTTTCTGGGTTTTAATTTAGTGTTTTATTTAAATTCAGTGTATTAGAGTATATTTTTTTATTTTTTTTACTAAATTTTCAAGACAATTGTATTGTATTTTGATATATATCATGAAGGTTTCAGAACCTACAATAGCCGGTGCTTTGAAATATTAAAGGAACAGGTTGATGATTTGGACAGAATCATTTTGCTTCCGATATTTGAATCTCACGATCTCCACACAAAATTGGATATGCCGGGATTACTTGGAATTGAAAGTGATTTTGATGAAGATGTGGTATTAGGTCATTTTCACCACCATTATGACCATGATGACGAAAAAATTGAATTCGATAGTGAAATCGTATTGACAGATCCTTTAGGAATCGATACACGTCTATATGAAATTATCAAAGACAGGGTTTCAGATTATTTATAGTAAAAATTCGTTTTTTTTCCGATTTGAAGAGTGTTGGCAGAAATTATTTCATTTTGAACATTTTTCATTCTTCATTTTGATTTTTTTATCATTTTTTTTAAGTTTGTGATATTAATTGCATTGAATTAATAACTGAATGTAAATCCATTTTATTTTCTTTAATGAGATTGAATAGTCTTATTAAGTTATATTAAGCTACTATTGTGAATATTAAGTTTTGTACTCTTTTTAAACCAATAATTTGGATGTGGTCGTAGTTGTAGATTCTTTTGAAAGTTCCGTTGTGTGCTTTTACTGTCTTTGAACGTAGTTTATAGTCTTTTATTCCATCTTTACTTGACATTAATCGTTTTACTTTGTATGTAACTTTGTGAATGTATCTTGTTATTGTTCTGTGGTTGTTTGTGTAGCATATTCCTTTGTATTTATAATTTTTTCAAGTTTGATAATTGGAATAGACTAATTTGATTTTATTTTTCCATCATTTTTCTTGTGGAGACGTATATGTTCCATTAAGAGTCAATTTTTCATTATTGGGACAAATTAAAACATTTTTATACTCATCAAAAATAAAATAATCAACAGCAAATGGATTGTTAGGAAGCTTTCCTGAATTTTGTCTATTTTGCTTTTTGCTGGAATTAAAGTCCACCAATGAAATAAAATTTTGAATTTTTCTTCATCTGATTTTGATTTATCTTCTAAAAATTCTCGTGCTGTTCTTCTAAACTTTTTAATTCATCATTTGACAATTCTTCAACCATATAATTCTTTATTAATAATCTAATATCTTTTTCTTTAATTATATTGAAAGGAGAATTGTAATCGCTTTTAATTGTCCTATCAATCGAATATGTTCAAAATTAGTTAAAGATTGAACAGAAAATAATACTCAATAATTTCTGCCAACACTCAAATTTTCAAAACCTCAACTTATAGAAGTCAAGTTATTTCTACAACCATAGATGAAGTTATAGAAAAGGATATATTATTTAATAAATAAAATACAATTTAATAAATATTTATATTTTTTTATTAAATGAATAATATTAATTAATAATTAGTTATTAATATTACTTTTTTATTCATTTTTTAATATCAATTGGTGGTTTTTGTGTTGCAACAAAATATTAAAAATTCGTTATTATTATTCACGTTTCTAATTATATTAGTTTCATCCATGTCATTCACGTTTGCACATGATTTGGATAATTCTACTAATGATTTGAAAATGTATACTGATAATATGATATCAATGGACCCTCAAGGGGATATAATTTTTAAAAAAGAAGGATGTACTACTGATGCAGTGTCTTTAGTAAAAGATGAAGGATTGAAAGATGATGGTCAAATAGTTGAACCAATGCCTCAAGTTGATGCTGGTGTTGTTTCAGGAGGTGTTGATTATACTGCCATTCATCCTGCTACTACATCCGGTAATTTAGTTTATACAATTCCTGAAGACATGACAAATGTTAAATCGGCAATTGTAATTGTTAATATTTATTCAGGCAGTTATGATAATACTTATGCCCTTTATTCAAATGTAACTTTGAATACCATTAACGGGCTGGAAGTATTAGGATACGAATCATTATATTTGGATAAAAATTTAGAAAATGATCCGAATGTTTACGGCATCAACAGCCATATTACTAAACAGGGCGCTGAGTTTCAAATGATTTATGATATCACGGATAAGGTCAGCAACTTGAATTCCGGGGATGAAGTAACAATTAATGTTGATAACTTTAATTATGGGTCTAAAGAGTTTGACGGAAGGATAAAATTAATTAGCTTATTGTTTGCATATGATGACGGAGACAACGACAATTATACTTACTGGTTACATGCAGGTCAATTATGGACTCTAAGTACTGCCAGTTTTGATTTTGATACAAAAAATTATGCCGGCAAAACAGATAACATTTCGTTAAGAAAAATTGTTTTAACCAGTAAGGCAGCCCATACCTATAAAATAAACAATATGGAATCTAATTATGATTCAGCAACTACTGGAGTTTTTAATTATAAAGACATTAGGTGGAATAATATTTCATCTAATTTTATTAAAGGAATGGACACCAATTTCTGGTTTGAATGTAGTGGTGCCTATAAAACCAGTACTGTTTTATTAATTGCAAGTGAAATTGAATCTTTAACAGAAGTTTATGTTGATTATTATAATGGTAATGATGGAAATGCAGGAACTGATAGCTCCAGCGCTTTTAAAACTATAGGTCGTGCTTTAAGTAAAGTTGAAGAAAATGGTATAATATATGTTAGCGGCACTAATTATTTAGATGGTGTTGGCGTTAATGGTTTAGATGTAAATAAAAATATTTCTATTATTGGTTTAGGTGGAAATGCTATTATTGATGCTAACAATAATTGTAGAATTTTTAATATTGGTGCTTGTACAGTAAACTTATCTAATTTAACATTGATTAATGCTAATGTGGTTGGCGCCAGTGATAAAAGAGGAGGCGCTTTATATGTTGATGGTGCTACATTAACTGTTAATAACTGCAAGTTCACCAATGATGTTGCAGGTTCAGGTTCAACAGATGGTAGGGCAATTTATCTAAAGTCAAGTACAACAACTATCACAAATTCTGTCTTATTGGATGGTGAAAAGAGTGTATGGGTAGATGGGGGCACAGCTTGTTTGGAAAACAATTGGTGGGGAAACACAAACACCAATAAAAATTCCAATCCGAAAAGCTTAGGATACATCAATGTAGATGTAAATTCCTACTTGTACCTTAACATTGTCATGTTCGCTAGCGGAATGGGTGTAGGCGATACTGCATCGGTTAATGTCATGTTAGTTTCAACTGAGGGCAGTGAAGTTGATGTATGCAATCTTCCAGTTAATTTAACTGCTGTAAATGGTGTTTTGAATGAATATAGCATAGTTATAATGGATGGTTTGGCTTCTAGTGAGTATACAATCACAGCTGCAGGGTCTAATTCAGTCACTGCTAATGTTTTAGGAATTCAGGATACATATACCTTATCAGCAAGTGATGTTATTTCAACTGAAGTTATTTATCTTGATTCAACTGGAGGATCAGATTCAAACTCTGGTGTTAACTGGGAAAATGCGGTTCAAACAATTGAAAAAGCAATACGTATTGTGGATGAAAATGGTGTTATTCATGTTGCAGATGGCCTTTACAGATTAAGTGATTCAACTCCAACAACAGGCATTGCCATAACCAAAAATGTTACAATCATTGGTCAGAGTATAAACTCCATTATTTCAGGCAATAATGCAAAAAGAATTTTTTCTATTGGAAAGGGCAATACGTTAAATATTGATAAGTTAACTTTAACAAATGCCTACATTACAGGTTCCGGTCAAGTATATGGTGGCGCCATTTTAATTGAGGATGAAGGAAATACTAACCCTATATCTGCCGGAAAATTAATAATATCCAATTCAGTAATATCAAATTCTTATGCTCCGTATGGTGGTGCAATCGGTACTAAATATGGATCAATTGATAATGTTAACAATGTAACCTTTATTAATAATAGTGCTAATTCTGGCGGTGTTTTATATATTCAAGGTACAGGCAGTATTTTCAAAATTGGAGATAACTGCAAATTTGTCAATAACACTGCTAATGGTCGTGGTTCTGCCATATATTCTCAATCTAAGGTAATTATAGGTAAAAACAATTTATTCTATGGAAACGATGCTTCTGGACAATATGGTTATGGTGCCATATGTTCTAATGGATTTGAGTTGGGAACAGGCAATGTATTTGCTGATAACAAGGCAGTGAAAGGCGGAGCATTATATCTTGCCGGAAATAAATATGAAGGTGCAGCTAGCTATTGTATATTTATCAATAATAGGGATTCAAATGGATGTCCTGTTGATAAACAAACAGCTAAATGTCAATTAACTCTTGATAATTGTTATTGGGGAACAAATACTCCTGATTTTAGCACTTTATGCAAGAACGGTGCAATAACCTACAATAATTATTTAATATTGACCATAACTTCAGATAACAATGAATTGCATGTGGGAGATAATGCAGTAATAAATATTGATTTAACTAAAAATCAAAATGGTGAAACTGTAGACATTGAGTCACTTCCTAATGTTGTTCCTTTAACATTCGCTGTTGCTAATGGTAATGTTAATCCTGTAAAAACAGAACTTGTAAATGGTGAGGCATCAACAATATATTCTCCTGCATTAATGGGAGAAGGTTCTGTAACCACCAATATTTATTCATTAGCCGAAACTTTCAATTTTGATGTATTGGCTGAAGTTGGAACAGTATTTGTTAATTATACTGGAGGTTTAGATACAAATGCTGGTGACGACTGGAATACTGCAGTTAAAACAATTAAACACGCTTTAGAAATAGTAGGAGAAGGTAAAACAATTTATATTGCAGATGGAATTAATTATTTGGATGATGCTGGTGTTGACGGTGTAACAGTTAATAAAAATGTAAATATTATAGGAATGGGAGATAATGTTGTTATAGATGCCAATAATAATGGTAGAATATTCAATATTGGCGATTTCATTGTTAAATTATCTAATTTAATATTTATTAATGGAAATGCGAGTAGTACTAGTAATAAACGTGGAGGCGCTTTGAATGTTAATGGTGCTACATTAACTATTGGTAATTGTGAATTCATTAATAATACTGCAGGCACCGGTTCATCATATGGTGGAGCAATCAATTTAAAATCAAGTACAACTTCTATCACTGAGTCTTATTTTGAAAATAATAATGCATTCTATTTGGGTGGCGCTATTAATGCTGAAAATAATAATGTTTTATTAAATATTTCCACTTCAACATTTAAAAACAACCTTGTTTCAGGTAGCAGCGGATTAGGTGCAGCAATTTGCTCTTATAATACTGTGATGATTGATAAATCTATATTTTATGGAAATAGCTTTGAAACTTCAGATAAAAATGGGAAATCAATCTATGAATATGGTTCAGGAAGGCTAACAGTTACTAATTCTATTTTATTGGATGGTAAAAAAAGTGTATGGGTTAATTCTGGCACTACTACTTTAAAAAATAACTGGTGGGGAAACGATGAAAGTACTAGAAGTATAAATCCGAAAGATTTGGAATACACAAATGCTGATGTAAATTCATACTTAGTTTTATCCTCTAAAATTGGGCAAGATAAGGTTTACAGAGGTGATTTGGTAACAGTAACTACTACTTTAGAAAACAATGTAGTTGAATTACCGGTAATTCTTGGATGCAATATAGGTAATATTGCTCCTATGGCTGATTTAGTCGCTACTTCTGTATCTATATATGATGCTACTGAAATTGGTGATGCAGTAATCACTATTGATGTTTTAGGCATTAAAAATGAAGTTAAATTCTCTGTAAAAGAGACACTTCCAAGAGTTTCAATCACCGATGTTAAAACCCAATGGAAAGATGGTATTTATCCTGCCGTTAACAATACTTTCACTATTATATTAGATAATGCAGAAAATGGAAATGTTGGGGGTTTAGTTCTTGAAGTTTATTCAAATGAATCAAGTGAGTTGATAGCTAGTTATAATATTGATTCGTTAGTTAGTGGAAATTCACAAATTTTAGTAACTGACCCTACAATCCGCCCAATAACCGAACAAACCGTATGGCCAGAAGCTGAAAATAATAAAATTAAATTCTCATTTAATTTAATGAGGGGTGAAGATGTAGCCTCTAGTTTAAGTGTTGATAAAATTCTTGCTTATGACGGTTATTTCAACAAAACTTATGTGTATGGCGGTCATGATAATATAATCAATAGGAATTACACAATTTCAGGAGACCTTATTATTGCAACACAGGATGTAAGTGTTTATTGTGATCAGTTTTCAAGAGAGAGAACCGAAACCTGGAATGTTCAAACACCGCAGGACGCTGAAATCGTAAAAGTCTTTTTATACTTTAACTATAACTGGGATACATCATATTATCCTAATGGCTGGAATTTAAAATTCAATGAGGCAAATCTTATAGGTACAGAGATTAGCTATGAAAAGGATAGAGGTAATCTCGGCGGATGGGGCGCATATAATTATGGTCTATTGGTCTTTGATGTAACAGATTACTACAAAGTGAATGAAGAAAATAGTTTTATTATTACTAAAACTGGTAATTGTGCATTGTACCCATCTACATTATATGTGTTATATAATGTTTCCGGCAGTAATTCTGTAAAAGACGTATATTTCTCAGATATTTGTGATGTATATTATCCTAATTACAATTATTTTGGTTATGATGATTTACTCAAGACTGTTGTTTTCTATAATGACATCAATGTAGATAATTTAGTTGATGCCACATTGTATGTATTTACAGGTTCATCTAGTGCAAAAGATAATTTAACATTTAATAATGGAGTTGTAGTTAATCCATTTAATGGCCATACAGCTAACGATTGCCGTCCATATGTTTTTAATGTAACCAGTTTTATTGAAACTGATAATGAAGCATGGTTCGTTACAAGTGTTGATTCATCAACAACAGTCGCTTACGAACAAGTTTTAGTTGTTGAAAGAAATAAGGGTAACACTTCAATAAATGTGGTTAATGATAGTGTCAAATTAGGAATTGATGATGAATTTGACATAGGCGCTACTTTAATACCTTCTAACGTTGGTGAATTAACTTATAGTAGCAGTAATGATGCTGTTGCTACAGTTGTAGATGGTAAAATTGTTGCAAAAAAAGCGGGTAATGCTGTGATTAATGTTTCATTTGCAGGCAATGTTAATTATTTAGGATCTAGCACTACTGTTAATGTCACTGTTAATAAGTTGGATGCTACTATTACTGTTTCTGATTCGTTATCTGTTGATGTTGATGGTACTGTGGATGTTGGTGTTTCTACTGATAGTGATGGTGTTTTGTCTTATAGTATTGCTGATGAGTCTGTTGCTACTGTTTCTGATGGGGGTGTTGTTTCTGGTTTGAAAGGTGGTAGTACTATTTTGAATGTTAGTGTTGCTGAGTCAGATAAGTTTAATGCTAAGTCTGTTGAGGTCGTTGTTACTGTTAATAAACTTGCTACTAATATTTATGTTGTTAATAAAACCATTGAGTTAAATACTAGTGAGGTGTTTGATATTGGTGCTGTTTTAACTCCTAATGTCGGTGAGCTGAGTTATAATACTAGTAATTCTTCAGTTGCAATAATTGATAATGGTAAGATTATTGCAGGCTCTAAGGGCGGTGCTATTGTAACTATTTCATTTGCAGGTAATGACAAGTATTTAGCATCCAAAACTATTATAAATGTTGCTGTTGATATGAAAGCTACCTGGATTGATGTGGTTAGTGATGATGTTTCTTTGTCTATTGGTGATACTTTTGATATTGGTGCTGTTTTGAGTCCTGATGTTGGTGAATTGTCTTATGTTAGTAGTAATGAGACTGTTGCTGTTGTTGAAGATGGTAGGATTGTTGCTATGAATGCTGGTAGTGCTGTTATTACTGTTTCTTTTGCTGGTAATGATAATTATGTTGCTTCTAGTGCTAATGTTGATGTGGTTGTTAATAAGGTTGTTACTAATATTTCTGTGGTTAGTGATGATGTTTCTCTGTCTATTGGTGATACTTTTGATATTGGTGCTGTTTTGAGTCCTGATGTTGGGGAATTGTCTTATGTTAGTAGTAATTCTTCTGTAGCTGTTGTTGAAGATGGTAGGATTGTTGCTATGAATGCTGGTAGTGCTGTTATTACTGTTTCTTTTGCCGGTAATGATAATTATGTTGCTTCTAGTGCTAGTGTTGATGTGACAGTTAATAAAAAATCTGTTGATATGATTGTTGATGTTGTTGTTATTGATGAATACTATCCGGGCATTGTAACTTTTAATATCCTATCTAATGTAGAGGGCATTTATAATATTATCATTGGCGATAATAATCTTGAAGTAAGTGTTGTTGATGGTTTTGGAGAAGGAACATTCAAGGAAATGAATGCAGGTAAATATAATGCTGCTGTAAGGTTCTCAGGCAACGAAATCTTTGAAGAAGCTACAATTCAAAATGAATTTGAAATTTTAAAGCAACCTGTTAACTTCACTGTTGAGTTTGGTCAAACAAATTATCTGGGCAGAGTTAATGTTTTAATCAATGGAACTTCCGGTAATTACACCATTAAAGTTAACGATGACTCTCTTGTTATAGTTGTCGATGCTAATAATGCAGGTTTAGGTGTTATTGAAGGTCTGTCTGTGGGTTCTTACAATAATGTAAATGTATCTTATGAAGGCAATGATAATATTGAATCTGCTTTCAAACTCTTTAATTTTACTGTTAATCCTCTTAATTCCAGTGTTAAAATTGATCCGGTCAATGAATCCCTTAAATATATGGGCAGCGTTAATATAACTTACACAGAAAATAATGGCAAATCAATCATTTGCGTTAAAAATAATATGGGCATTGTTGATTTCATACTTACTGATGGTAAAATTGTTTTAAAACAATTAATTGCCGGCAATTATACTGTCAGTGCTACCATTGTTGGAAATGAAAATATTTCTGGTTCTAGTGATGAAATTACATTCAATGTTGAAAGGGCAACTCCTGAATTCACATCAGTTGCATCTGAAAACAATACTGTTGGTGGAACTGTTACTATTACTGTAAATGCTCCGCATGATGCTGAGGGCAGAGTATCACTTTCAGTAGATGGCAGAATTGTTTCATCCGGCGAAAATTTAAATGATGGTTGTGCAATATTCTATGTGTCTGACTTGGAGGAAGGTACTCATTCATATATAGTAAGTTATGATGGTGATGAAAATTACATGCCTGCCGTTGATGAAAATTCCTTTGATGTGACAAAAACACATGATTCTGATAAGAGGGAAGTAAATGTAACTGTCCCTGAAACTTCTAATGATGGTATATTCAGTATCTCTTTACCTGAAGATGCTACAGGTTATTTATTGGTTGATATTGATGGTATGCAGTATTCTGTTCCAGTTGAAAATGGCAGTGCATCAGTTATACTTCTTGGATTGGCTCCCGGAAATTATAGCGTAAATCTTACATACACTGGTGATGATAAGTATGATTCTATAACAAAAACAGCTAATTTAACTATCAATTCAAACAGTTATAATAATGTTTTAACTATTCCTGAGAATACAGAGACTGATTCAATAACATACTCAATTAACTTGCCTGATGATGCCGGTGGATCTCTTGAAGTTTATGTTGATGGAAAGAAATATAATGCCAGTTTAAATAATGGATTTGCCAGTGTTAATGTTCTTAATTTATCTGAAGGCAATCATAATGTAACTGTTATATACACCGGTGATGGTAAATACTCTAAAGTGTTAAAATCTATTACTTTAAATGTGAAAGTTCCGGTATATAAAATTACAAAGAACAAAAATATTTCCGTTACCTATTCAAATAGTAAATATTACAGAGTTCGCATAACTAAAGATGGCAAATCTGTGGGTGCTGGTGAAAGTGTTACTATCACATACAACGGTAAAAAAACCACAGTTAAAACAGATAGCAACGGATATGCAAAATTAAAACTTAAAACCAATATTAAAGTTAAAACATATATCATTAAGGCAAAATATAAGGATGTAAGCGTATCCAATAAAGTTAAAATTAAACATGTTATAAAAGCATATAACAAAAAAGTAAAAAAACATAGCGGTTTAAATGTAAAAATTTCCTTGAAGAAAGTTAATGGAAAATATCTTAAATATAAGAAAATAAAAGTTAAATTTAGAGGAAAAATTTACAAAATCAAAACAAATAAGAAAGGTGTAGCAATTTGGAAAATTAAAAAGTCAATGGTAAAAAATCTTAAAGTTGGTAAAAGTTATACATATAAAATTACTTATGGAAAGGATGTTTTAAATAAAAAAATAACTATTAAAAGATAAAGATTTTTGGAAGTATAAATTTACTTCTTTTTTAATTTAGGGAAATAATTGGTGATTAAATGAAATATAAAAAAATTGTTTTGGTTTTATTATTGATTTCATTGATTTTTTTAAGCATTGAATCAATTTCGGCTGAAAATGTCATGGAATCCATGGCCAATGATACTGCAACAAGTGATTTTAATCTTGACGGAGGGAGTATAGATTCAGATACTTTTGATCAAGAATTACAAGATGTATTGTCAAGTACAAATGAAGAGTTAATGTCTGATATGAGTAAAGATCCAATGCCAAATATTGAAACAGGTGTTGTCTCTGGAGGTGTAGATTTTACAAATATTCATCCATGGGCACCTTCTGATGCGGTTAATGGTAATAAAGGAAAAATAACTTATAAAATTCCTTCTTCTGCAACTAATATTAAATCTGCTTATATTTATGTCAATATTTATTCCGGAAGTGGAAATTCTGATGTTTATGGATTGCATTCTAACGTTACTTTAACTACTGATTCAACAGTAACATTAGGTTGTGAGAACTTAACATTCACCGGCAATCAACAGGATGACCCTACTGTTTATATTATTAATGACCATATTACCAAAGTGTATTCTGATTACATGATTTTTTATAATGTAACAGATTTACTTCAGGGATTGAATGGAACTTCAGTATCTGTCGATGTTCTTTCTTATCCTATGGCCGGGAAAAGTTTTGATGGTAGAATTAAATTGATATCATTATTTGTTGCTTGGGATGATGGTGATAGTGATGAAATTTATTATTGGTTAAATGCAGGTCAAGCATGGACAAATGATGTTCAAAATGGCATATCCCATAAATTTGAAAATATAGGAGATCTTGATTTTAGTGAAAAGCAGTCTACTCTAATTAATGTAGCCGCTTCGAGTACTGACGCATTTTATTTAATCAATGGCATGCCCTTCTTTTCTGAAAATGATGCTGATGAGTATATAAACGGTGCATATTATCAATATCATAAATGGGATGTAAGTAATTATGTTGAACCGGGCACTTTGGAATTAGGTTATAAAGCAATTGGAGGAGCTTATGGTCCTTCTTTTAAGAATTTAATATCTATCTTGTTAATTCAGGATATTCCAAAATATGATGATACTGTTCAGATTTCATTAACACCTGAATTTAATGAAATTCCTTCTGCTTATGCAGGTACAAACAATACTTTAACCATTAAAATTACTGCTAAAGAAGGAAATTATGTTATTAGACTTTTGGCCGATGGTAAAATTGTTAATAAAACTGAAAAGAATTTAAATGAAGGAATCAATACTTTATTGTTAACTGACCCGACTATCAGACAAGTTGATGAATCAACTGTAAACGGTGCTGAAAATAAAAAAGTTAATTATACTGTTCAAGTTTTATCAAAAGGTAATATTCTTAATTCTTCTTCAATCAGTATTCCTATTTTGTATAATGGTAATTTAGGTAAGGATTTGGCTTATCCTACAGAGGGAATTAATTCTTTCTTAAATATTACTGTTAATGGAGATATTGTTATTGCTCCTCAAAATTATTCAAATTATATAAGTGCAAATGTTCTTAACAGGACTGAAGTTTGGGATGTTAATTTGGATGCAAATTCAAATATTGTAAAATCATTTATTTACATACCTTACTATGAATTCAATTCCAAATCTTATCCTGAAGATGAGAATATGTTTAAAGTTGCATTCAATGATGTAAATGTTATTCCGATTGCATTTTATAGAGATCAAAGTAATTTAGGCAGAAGCTATTATTCAGGTTATGGTGTATTAGTTTATGATGTGACTGATTTAATTAGAAATGGAAAAAATTACTTGAAACTAAATAAGGAGTTTGATACCCCTGCAGTTTATCCAAGTGCACTGATTTATATGTATAATACTACTGGAAGCAGTTCCATTAAAGAAATTTATATCTATAATGGTGCAGATTTACTGGAAGCCATTTCAAGTAATGTTGCAGAAAGAACAGTGCATACAGATACATCAATCAATGTTAATTCAAAATTAACTTCAAATGCAACTCTTTATGTTTTTGCAGCGGGTCCACAGTCTGATGAGGGAGATTTAATATTCAATGGTGAAAAATACAAAAATATTTGGAATGCAACAAGTTCTTCTTATGAAGTATACTCTTTAGACGTTACTGATAGTCTAAAGGATAGCAATTCTGTTTCATTCGTATCAACAGGATATAGAATAATAGCATTGCAGCAAATTATGGTTCTTGAAAAAAATTTAGAGGAGTTAGGAATTTCTTTAGAAAGTGAATATCCAAATACTTGCTATGCAGGTACAAACAACTACATAACCGTAAATCTCGATGCTGTTAAGAATAATAAGGTAATTGCCAGATTGTTGGCTGATGGAAAAGTTGTAGATGAATGTGAAATTGATTTAGTTTATGGATTAAATAATTTTACATTTGTTGATCCTACTATTAGGCCAGTTGATGAGTTCACGGTTAATGGAGCTGAAAATAAAAAAGTCAATTACACTGTTGAGGTGTCATCTAATGGTAATTTAATAAATTCATCTTCTGTTGTTCTTCCTATTTTGTATAACGGGTATTTAGGTAAAGATTTGGCTTATCCTGTCGGTGGCATTGACTCATTTTTAAATATAACAGTAAATGGGGATATTGTTGTTGATGTTAAGGATGATTCATCTTATCTTGGCGATTTTGATATTAAACGTAATGATGTTTGGAATGTTAACTTAGATAGTAAATCCAGTGTTGTCAAAGCTTTAGTTTATGTTCCTTACAGTTCAGCTAATATAAACCTTATACAGGAAAATGACATGTTCAATGTTAAATTCAATGGCAATAATGTTGCAGCTCTTCAGTTGTATAGGGATCAGAATAATTTGGACAAATACGGCAAATATGGTCATGGTTTAGTGGTTTATGATGTAACAGGTCTTTTGAAAAATGGTGAAAACACATTTGAATTAAATAAGGCTCAACCTACTCCAAAGGTTTATCCATCTACATTAATTTACATGTACAATACTACAGGCAGCACACTAATTAAAAATATTTATATTTCTAACGGCGCAGATTTACTTTCAAGTGATTCTAATAGATTAGTTCACATTGATTCAACAATAAACGTTGATTTTATCAAGGATGTTGCTAAATTACATGTCTTTGCAGCTAATGCTCAAGATAGGGATGGAGATATTGTTTTCAATGGTAAACTCTATGAAAATGTTTGGAAAGGCAATGAATTTAGTACAGAGTTATACACTTTAGATATTTCCAACACTATAAAAAATACTAATGAAGTTTCATTTGTAGCTAAAAATGATACAATACTGGCCTTACAGCAGATAATTGTAACTACTCAAAAATCTCAAAGTCAGGTTGTCGCATCTGATTTAACAGTATTTTATGATAGTGATAGTTCGTTAGTTATCGGTTTAGATAATGGAAATGGTAATGTTATTCCTAATGCAGAGCTAAATGTTGTTTTCAATGGTAATTCAACTGTTTTAACTACAGATAAAGATGGTCAAGTTAGTTTAGCTATTCCTTCCACATTACTTCCGAATTCATATGATGTAAGTATTTCATATTTGGGTGATGATAATTACATAAAATCATCTAAAGATATTAAAGTAATTGTTGAAAAGGTCCCTACTCAAATTAATGCATCTGATTTGACAATCCCTTATAATACGAATGCTTCTTTAATTGTTAGTTTAAGTGATGCTAATGGTAATGTTATTCCTAATGCGGAGCTAAATGTTGTTTTCAATGGTGATTCAACTGTTTTAACTACAGATAATGGTGGTAAAATTACTTTGCCTATTTCAGCCGGTTTGATTCCAGATACCTATGGAATTGTTATTTCATTTAAAGCCAATCAAACTCATAAGGAATCATCTATGACTATAAATCTTGTAGTTGAGAAAATACCTACTCAAATTACTCCTAATGAAATAACAGTAGTCTACAATACAAATAATAAAAAGACAGTTGCCACCTTAAACGATACTGATGGAAATGCAATTGCCAATGCTAAGGTTACTGTTGACTTAAATGGTGTTAAAAAAGAGGTTATTACTGATAAAAATGGTCAAGTTATTTTGAATGTCCCGTCAAAGTTAGTTCCTAAAACTTATACTGCTACTGTTTCTTTCGATGGTAATATCACTCATGCTAAATCATCTGCCAGCAGTAAAGTTGTAGTTAAAAAAGCTAGTGTTAAATTATCTGCTTCAAAGAAAACCTACAAATTAAGTGTTAAAACTAAAAAATACACTGTTACCTTAAAGAACAATAAAGGTGCAGTGATGAAAAAAGTAACACTCACCCTAAAGGTCAACGGTAAGACATACAAAGCGACTACTACTTCTAAAGGTAAAGCTACATTTAAAATAACTAAATTAACTAAAAAAGGTAAATTTGATGCTACAATTACTTTCAAAGCTACAAAATACTTTAATAAATCAGTGAAAAAAGTTAAAATAACTGTTAAAAAATAGGGATTTATGTCTCTATTTTTCAATTTTTTTTTTAAATTTGTCATTATTGTTATCAAAAGAGGGAAATTGTTGAAGTTGTCATGATAATTAATTATTACTCCCTTATGGGGTTTTTTAATACTTTACATATATTTATTAATAATTATCAATAAATTTTTTATTAATATTTATTTGATGTGGTAGAATGTTCAAAATTAATAAAAAAATTGTTTTGATTTTCATCATTATCGGACTAATATTTGTTTCGTCGCAAATGGTTTTTGCTCAAAATGATAATGAAACAAATTTAGAATTAAATTCTAATTCCGCTAATGTTATTGAGGTTCAAACAAATGATGATTATCAGTTAAATGGAATTTCTGATGATAATAATAACCTATGCAGTGATAATGCTAATTTAAATAATGAAAAACTTTCATCATCCGATAATTTAACTATCTTTCTTGTCAGTGATAATCCTGGAACTAATATTTTAGATGCTGCATGTAAAGAATTGTATGATGAATATGATTTAAAAAATGTAAATTTAGTTGTAAGAAGCGGTTATCAGGTTAAAGAAATGGATGAAACTGAATTCGCCCGGCTGTTATATGATTGCGATGCATTTGTTGGAGAATGGATTAGTGCCGATGTTGATGCAGTTTTAACCAGTGTTTTAAGTAAAGATTCTACTTTATCCAATAAAAAAATGTTCTTTATTTTGGAACCTCCTGTTGGTAATTTGAATTCTGAATCTTCTTCTATCGAATTAATTAAACAGTCCACATTAAATTATAATAAAATTTTTAATTCATTTTCTAATGAAGAGTTAATAGCCTATTTCCAAAGTACAAAAAGAGGAACTACCTATACTGATGTAGAACAGGCAATAAAAAATTATGGTTCAGATTTCAATGAGATGTTTAATCAGATGGTTCTTTATAAAGACATTCATGATAAGGATAATTTAAAAAATCAGATTTTATATGTATTAAATTATTTTGGTATGGATATTCCATACAAGGAACCTGCCTTTAGAGATTCTAAACTATATGGAATATATAGGGATAAATGGTATTCTTTAGATGAGTATATGAATACTTTTTTCAAGCCTGAAAATAATCGTACAATCGGTATTTTGGAAAGTACTATGTATATTTCATCCCAACAATTACATCCGTGCAATGCAATAATGGAATATTTTGAATCAAATGGATATAATGTCATTCCAGTTTTTGCTGCCGGAGCGACTCCTGAACAATTAAGGGTAATGGTCGAATCTTTTACCAGTGCAGGAAGTGACATATCCGGTTTCATTGCCAATTCATCTAATTATGATATTTACGTTGATGCAATCATATCTGTTGTTGCATATGGTGTTGGTGGAGAAAACTTCACAGTAACAAATAAATTTTTTGAAGAGATAGGTGTTCCCGTATTTAGAGCTGTCCATTCAGATTATGTTTCTAATGAACAATGGGAATTGGGAACAAGTGGTTTAACAACAGAAAAAAGTGATAAATGGTGGCATGTAGCTATTGCCGAAGCTCAAGGAATAATTGATGCGACATTCATTGGCGGTGCTTCAAGTTACATATCCAATACTACCGGCGCCAGAATTGTAACTTATATTCCTCATCAGGGAAATGTTGAATTGTTATGTGAAAGGATTGATTCATGGGTTGATTTGCAGTACATGTCCAATAGTGAAAAACTCATTTCTTTGATTTATTATAATTACCCGCCTGGAAAGCAGAATATCGGGTCAAGTTATTTGGACACCATAACAAGTATTTATAACATGCTTTATTCTTTAAAAGCATCCGGATATAATGTTGGCAAGTTGCCTTCAAACGTATCCGAGTTAGAAAATTTAATGTTAAAATGCGGAATCAATGTAGCTACTTGGGCTCCTGGGGAACTTGAAAAATTAGCAAACCAGTCAGACGTGGTTTTATTGCCTGTTAGCGAATATACAGATTGGTTTGAAACCTTGCCTGAAATTGTTAAAATCCAAGTTAAAGAAGGACCTATTCCTTACATTGGAGAATTAGCTAAAAGGTCTGTTGAATTAAACTACACAGTAACTATTGGCGATACAATTGATGATTGGTATAATCAGATTGTTTCTTTACTTCCTGAAAATAAGTCTGCAGAAGCCACAAAAGTATTGGATAACATTGTTCGAGCTTTAAAAGATTATACAGCTACTCATGATTATGAATATTATAATTTATTCTTAAGCTATTATGAAGAATTTAAGCAATTGAATATTGATGGATTGACTGGTTGGGGCGAATCTCCAGGTAATGTCATGGTTGTTAATAGAAATGGAACTGATTACTTTGTTATTCCTGGTTTAACATTTGGAAATATTTTTGTAGCTCCAGAACCGCAAAGAGGATGGGAATCCGATATTGAAAATCTTTATCACTGTACTGCAGTTGCGCCTACTCATCAATATTTGGCCGCATATTATTATATGCAGACCTATCATCCAAATGCAATGGTCTTTACAGGAAGACACGCAACTCACGAATGGCTGCCCGGAAAGGAAATTCTTTTATCATCCACAGATTACGGATCTGTTGTTGTAGGCGAAGTGCCTCAATTATACTTCTATATTACTGATGGTTTAGGAGAAGCTATTCAAGCTAAAAGAAGAGGATTTGCAGTTTTAATTTCTCACTTAACTTCTCCGTTATCATATACTCATTTATATGGTAATTTGACTGTTGCAGCAAAGTTGGTTGACCAGTATTTAAATGCAAAGAATCAGAGTTCAAAAAATGAAATAAGCGGTCAATTACGTAATTTAATTATAGACAATGATTATTCTATGAATCTTGGATTAAAAAAAGAAGAAGTTTCAAATCTGACTTCTGATTTGCTTGTTGAAAAAGTAAATAATTTCTTAATATCAACCCAGTCTACAATTTATCCTTTAGGGCTTCATGCTATTGGACAATATTGGAACGAGCAAGATTTGGCAAGCACTGTTAGTGTAATGATGTCATTTGACTTTACTTTGCCGAATAATAAGGGAGAAACCAATCTATTTGATGAAATTTCCAAATATTACTATTCTTCCAAATATGAAAGTTTATCCTCTTTCCAAAGGGAATTTGTATCAAACAAAGCCTATGATATCTGTAAAGCTTTAATTTACTGGGATATTGAAACTGTACAGTACGTATTATCAGATTCAAATAACGATTTCAATAATTCTAACTTGTTGGCCTGTCTGGATTTGGCTAAAAAATATATTCAGTTAATTAATGATAGTATTCAAAGTGAATTGGATGCGATGCTTGATGGTTTAAATGGCAGATATATTCCAATTAGTGAAGGTGGAGAAATTATTGCAAAACCTCATATCATGCCTACTGGTAGAAACATGTTCCAGGATCAATCCTGTGAGCTTCCAACCAAAGAAGCATATGAATACGCTAAAACACTCGCACTTTTAACCTTGTCAGGTTTAAATGACACCACTGAAAAGATTATCATGGGAATCTGGTGTGTTGAAACTGCAAGAGATGATGGTGCTTTGGTTGCAAGCGTTCTTTATTTGCTTGGAATGAAACCTGTTTGGACAGATTCCCCAAGTGCAGGTATTGACCAGAACCATGACCATGATGACGAATCCACAACTGGTAAAAAAGTTAAAAACATGCCGGAATATGTTAAATTGGTTGATTTGGACCGTCCTGAAGGATGGGCTAAAAAGAGAATTGACGTAACAGTAATTACAAGTGGTCTGTTTAGGGATTTATACTCTTCACAATCTATTCTTATGGATAATGCATTTAGAGTTGCACTAGCAAGATCCTATCTGACCATTACCTCCAATAAGACCTTAATGGAAAGTGAATATGGTCCTCAAGTAAAAGAAGCTATTGATTATATTATGGAAGGAATAGGATATTATGGTGTTAGTGGTGCCTATAGGGAATCTTTAGAAGATAACTATGTGGCAAAACACTGGCTTAATGATTGCCTGTATTATTTAAGCATTGGCTATAACGCAACTTATGCAGGTGAATGTGCTATTACAAGAATTTTTGCACCTCCAAATGGAGATTACGGTGCAGGCATATCTAAATTGGTTTCAATGTCATGGACTTGGAATACCACTGAAGAATTGGCCGATTTCTATTTGGGAAGAATGGGTAACATGTATTCTAAAAACTACTGGGGAGATACAAATCCACTAGTATTTTTAAGAGCATTATCCAATTCAGATACAATTGTAGCCAGTCGTAACACTAATCAGTATGGTGTTCTTGATAATGATGACTTCTTTGACTATTGGGGAGGGCTGTCCATGACTGTTGAACAAATCTCAGGTAAAGCTCCTAACTTCAACGTTCTGATGTATGCTAATAAGAACACTCCCTACATTGCATCTCTAGAAGAAGTGATGTATCAAGAGATTGCATCAAGATACGATAATCCTGAATGGATTAAAGGAATGATGAAAGAAGGTTATAGTGGGGCCCGTTACATGTCAAATAAATTTGTAACCAATTTATACGGTTGGCAAGTTACCAGACCTTCAGCAGTAAGTGATGACTTATGGAACAGAGTTTATGATACTTATTTCAATGATAAATACAATGTGGGAGTTACAGATTGGTTGAAAAGCGGAAATAATGCATATTCATTTATATCCATGGGCGGAACAATGCTGACCAGCATCAAAGAAGGTTACTGGAAGGCTAATGATGCAACAATAAAAAATATTGCTAACTCATGGGCTCAAGCTACAGTAACAAGCGGCGTAGCATGTTGTGACTGTAGTTGTGGTAATATTGCAATGATGCAATGGGCTGTTCAATATGTAAATCCAGATATATTGGCACAACTGTTGCCAAAATTATACGAAGCTACTAAAAATCCTGTATTTTTAAATAATACTCAAAATGCTCAACCGCAAGATGTTGAAGATACTTCTAATGTCGATCCTTCATCTCCGAATCCGCAAGAAGGTTCAGATTCATCATCAACAGTACCTTCAAATGCCACTACAAATACTCAAAGTAATTCAAAAAGCAGTACCAGTTCACAAAGTTCAGGCAATTCACAAGGTCAGGCAGCTTCAAATGTAGGTACCAATGGTCAATCTGGCAATCCTCAAGGTCAGGCAGCTTCAAACACTGGTGAAGCTAGTGAAATCAGTGATGTCAGTGAAGCTGGTGATTCATCTTCACAGGGGGCAGATGTTAAAAAATCAATAGAAATAAATCCAATCACTTCACAATCCGCAAGTGAAGTCGGTTTGTCTATAATAGCAGTTCTTGGAATATTATGTTTAATAGGTGTAATTGGATTAGGATACTTCAGAAATAGGGATGAAGAAGAAAAGATTAATGATTTAGATAAATTATTCAATGAAAAAATTATTTAAGGTGTTTAAATGGATGCAATAAGTTTATTATGGCAATTAGGAATTTTATCGGCTGTTTTAATTTTCGGAATTAAACTGGGGTTAGCTACCGGTTTGGCCAACATGTCAAAAAGATATCTTGCTGTGGTTTCAATAGGATATGGAGCAGGAGTTCTGATTTTGACTGAAATTGCTTCATTTTTTACAACACAAATTACCGATTTAATTTATACTTATAATTTTGAATTCTTTTTAATCATGGCTGTAATCATGATTCTGGCAGGAATTTTCACAATAAGGGAATACAAGGTATTTGAAAGAAACACTACCGCTGCAACATGCATGGCAATCGTTGCACCTTGTCCTTGCTGTTTCGGGTCAATTCTTGTAAGCATATTGCTGGTGGCTCCAACTATTGGTTTGGGGCTTATGAATTTGAGCCTTATTGTTGCTTTGGCATTGGTTTTGACAATTGTCGTAACCTATTTTGCATCAAATTATCTTATCAGGTTCATCAACAAACCTTATCCGATTGTTTTGGGAAACTTCATGTTCTTTTTGGGAATCTATTTCCTTTTATCAGCACTGTTCCTTCCGAACATAACTGCAATGATTCAAAGTCCAATGGAGGCCATTTCAATTGCATCTGTTGATAATGTAAGTATTGCAATAATCGTTATTTTGGCCATAATGGCTATTGGTGGAATTATTTCAAAGAAAAATACAAATTTCAGGTGATTATTAATGGTGACAACTATTCCAGGCAGTGAAATATTAACCTCTGGGCTGAATATGATTTCCCAGAGCCTGCAGATTCCGGTTATAATATTTTTGGTTCTTTTTGCAATCTTTGCAGTAATTACTCTGGGAGGTCTTGTTGCTGAATATACCTCCCGAAGAAAGATTTCAGTCGATTCGCTTGAAAAAATTATCTATAGTATATCTAATGCGTCATCAAATGAGGAAATTTTAAACATCATCAAAAATTCTAGGATATATGAGTCACAAAAAGTAATCTTGATTAAAATTCTGCGTGCAGATTCATTGTCAAATGAATCTAGACATACCCTGGCCAAAAAGCTCATTGAGGCTGAGGAAAACAAGTTCACCAAAAAGATTGAAAAGACTGATATCGTAACCCGTATCGGTCCGACCTTGGGACTGATGGGTACTTTGATTCCGATGGGTCCGGGTCTTGCAGCATTGGGTGCAGGAGATGTCAATACATTGGCCAATGCGATTATCGTTGCTTTCGATACTACTGTTGTAGGTATCGGTTCCGGTGCTGTTGCATATGTCGTATCCAAGATAAGGCGCAGATGGTATGAGGAATATCTATCAGATTTGGATGCATTGGCAGATACAGTATTGGATAAATTGAAAAGATAGGAGTTTTTGGCAATGGTTCGTGAAAAAAACAGAAAAAGATTCGCTGAAGGCGAAGAAGATCCGATGGCAGGAACTTCAAACCTTGTAGATGCAATGTTGGTAATTGCAGTGGGACTTCTGATTTTTGTTGTAATCAGCTGGAATATGCAAAGCGTTGTTTTTCAGGATAGCCAGCAGCAAAAACCTATTGAACAGAACTCTCCCGATGTGACTGAAGTCAGTGAAGGACAGGTCCTCAATGAAACCCCTGACACTTCCAACGATTCCGGACAGGGATACATGGAAATGGGTAAGGTCTATAAGGACCCTTCAACGGGAAAACTGATTATGGTTGAAGGATAAATATCTTTCATAATTTTTCTTTTTTTTCCTTTTGTATTACTTTTTTTTACTTTTTTTATAATTTGTATTACTTTTATTCTTTTTTTTTGATTTTTGAGTATTATTTTTTCCTTATTTTGGACAATAAAGTAATAATATGGTTAATTTTATATATTCTATTTTTATAATAATAATTATATGCATATTCGTATTATGCATTTATTACTAGTGGATAGATTTTTATTATTTTTTTAATGTTCACTTGTTTTATTTAAAAAATAGGAGGAATAATTTGCGAAATAAGGTTAAAATTTCATTGTTATTATTAACACTGTTATTTGTCCTGGTTTTATCCATCTCTTCTACTTTTGCAGTAGATGTGGATAATTATACGAACGAATTAACGGTTCTTAATGATGATGAATCTATTTCAATAGAAAATGTAGAAACTGGACTTGACGATACGTCCGGTGTGAATGTCGAAAAAGATAACAGTCGTTCAAATTTAAGTGCGTCTGTTAGTGAAAATGGAAAATTAGGTTATTCTCAGTCTACTTCTAATGCATATATCAAATTTGATCAACAAGATATAACCATAAATGAAGGAGAAAGTGTAACAATCTCCGGAGGGCTAGTAGCAGGTAATAATGCTCAAGATCCGGGAGGTGCAGACTTTGAGTTAAAAGTAACATATGATGGTAAAGAGACTTATACAGCTTTAAACAATCATAGGTTTACTCTGACCCTTCCTGCTTCACATTTTGTTGCAAGCAAGTCTCCATATCAAATTAATTTTGAACCTGAAGATTCATTTGAATATGTAATGTCGTATGTAGAGGAAGGGGGTAATCCGGAAATGGTTAAGTCTTGGGTTATTGTAACAGTTAACAGTGCTACTTTTAATGAAGCATATGTTAATTATGCCAGCGGTAATGATAATAATAATGGAAGAAGTACAAGCACAGCATTTAAAACAATTGAACATGCTTTAAGCGAAATCGATGACGGAGGTACAATATATATCAGTGGCACTTATGAATTGGATGGCGTTGGCGTCAACGGTATAAGCATTAATAAAAACATTAATATTGTCGGTTTAGGCGATGATGCTGTTATTGATGCGGATAATAACTGTAGAATATTCAATATCGGTGCTTACACAGTTGCCTTATCTAATTTGGCATTTGTCAATGGTAATGCGGCAAGCACTAGTGATAAAAAAGGTGGTGCTTTATATGTTAACGGCGCTACATTAACTGTCAATAACTGTAAATTCATAGATAACACTGCAGGTACCAGCTCATCCTACGGTGGTGCAATTAACCTAAAATCAAGTACAACAACCATTACAGATTCCTATTTCGAAGGCAACACCGCACTCTATACAGGCGGTGCAATAAACACTGAAAACACCAATATCAAATTAGAAATCAGTGGAACAACTTTCACTGAAAACGGCCTTACAAATAGCGGATGGTCATATGGAGGAACAATTTGCGCATATGCTACTGTGACAATTGACAAATCCATATTCTATGGCAATGTACTAGCCAATACAAATGGTAGAAGTATAAACATGTACAGTGGTAGTTTAACAATCTCCAATTCCGTTTTACTGGATGGTGAAGGCTCTGTAAAATCAGCAGCAAGCTCAACAACCATTGATAATAACTGGTGGGGAAACAACGAAGCTACAATGGATTCCAATCCAAAAGACTTAGGATACACAGATAAAGATGTAGACTCATACCTATACCTTTGCATGTCTACTCCTGCTTCAGATTTAAGAATCAACACTCCAATTGACATCGATGTCGAATTTGTTTCAAATGCTGGAGATGCTGTCGATTTACCTGATCTTACTGCAACTCTTTCTTCATCTCAAGGAACATTTGACCAGGACAGTCTGACTTTAACTGGCGGTGCAGGAGA
>NZ_JBGULU010000037.1:0-2944 GCF_045116495.1 Methanobrevibacter sp.
TGATTGTAAAGGAATATGCAAAATCAAACGAAATTCCAATAATTATCTTTGGTGATATGCTTGCAACCGGCAGTCAATGTATAAATCTGCAAGAAGATTCATTATATCGCCTGAACCTTCCGGCAAGTTTAAGTGTCGGCAAACAAGAGATAAAATCCTTAATCAAAAACTATGATTTGCAAACATTCAAAGGATTTGGATGTCCGCTCCTTTATGAAGTTCACAGAAAGTTCCCATATATGAAGAAATTCTCAATTCAAAGAATTCTGAGGGAAACCCGATCCGGTGCACTGGAGCCCGGCGAAGCACTTGACCTTATTTGGAGTTTCTATAAAACAAAAGAATAACATTAACTTAATAACTATTATAGGAGATCATATATTATGATGCACAAAATTTGTCCAAGATGCGGATCTAAAAATGTAAAATGGATTATTCCACAAAATTGGTCACAATGGGTTTGTTACGATTGTGACTATACAGGACCGATTATTGAAGGAAATCAAGAACTAGCAGACGAGATTCATGAAGCTTACCTTGAATCTCAAAAAAATGAAGATAATGAATAGGTACTAAAGATATCTGGGAGCTGAGCATAACTTATAGAATTTATTGAGGAACAATTAAATAAGTTTCCCAAATACCTTTCGTACCAAATGTATCAATAATCCAAGGATTATATCAACATGTATAATATTGGTATTATAAGTATTTAAAGTTTAGGTATACCTAAAAATATTAAAAATTAAAAAAAATATAAGGAATTTAAATTCCTTTCTTTTCAAACTCATCATTTAAAAATACTTTAATGTTATCACGAGCAATCTGCACCATTTCCGGAGCAGGCCCTCCCGGAACAGCTCTGATTTTAACATTTTCTGCAGGATTCAAAGCTCTTTGAATCAAGCCATCATCAAGATTCAATTCATCAAAGCCCAATTCGACTGCAATGTCATCAATGAATTTGGAAGTGATATCCTCTTCAGCCATATCATTTGCTGTAGCCTCATTAACTATCCTTCCAACGATTTTGTGAGCAGTCCTAAATGGAATCTTTTTTTCACGAACCATGATGTCTGCAAGGTCTGTTGCAGTTGCAAAGTTCTTGCCTGCAAGCTCTGCACACCTGTCAACCTTAAACTCAACGGAAAGCATCATTTTTGTTACAATTGACAATGTTTCACGAGTCACTTTGACCGCATTCCATAAGTGGGGAGTGATTTCCTGCAAATCCCTATTGTAGGTGTATGGAATAGCTTTAAGAATTGTTAAGATAGTAATCAATTCTCCGGTTGCAATACTGGTCTTACCCCTTGCAAGTTCAGCCACATCAGGATTTTTCTTTTGAGGCATAATAGAAGAAGTTGATGAATATTCATCAGCCATTTCAATAACACCAAACTCATAAGTGCTCCACAATACCAATTCCTCACACATTTTTGCAAGAGTTGATGATAAAGACACTAAATCAAAGACTGTTTCTGTGATGAAATCACGTGCTGAAACTCCGTCCATGGAGTTTTCCAGGTAAGCGTCAAAGCCAAGCAAATCAGTAGTCAACTGCCTGTTTATTGGAAAACTGGTGGTAGCCATAGCTGCAGAACCTAACGGATTTAAATTAACACGTTTATAAGTGTCTGCCAAACGTTCATAATCTCTTTTGAGAGCTTGAGCATGAGCCATCAGATGATGAGCTATTGTAATCGGCTGTGCATGCTGAAGGTGAGTGAAACCAATGAAAATATCTTCCAAATGGTCACCTGCCATTTCAACCAATCCTTCAATGAATTCCAAAATACCTATTTGAATTTCTTCAATCATTTCCCTTAAAACTAATCTGACATCACATGCAACCTGGTCATTACGGGATTTTGCAGTATGCATAAAACCTGCTTCAGGACCAATTTTAGAGGTTACATAGTTTTCAATTGCCATATGAACATCTTCAATAGTAGCATCAAAGACTAAAGCTTCATAACCTTCCTCTTTAAGATTATCCAAAGCACATAATATCTTATCTGCAATTTCTGCATCAATTATTCCTTCATGTTTCAGCATTGAAGTATGTGCAAAATTAGTTTTGATATCCGCTTCAAAAAGAAGCATATCCGCTTCAAGAGATGAAGTGTACTCGGCGGCTTCATCAGTCATTCCAGTCTTAAAACGACCATTTCTAATATTATCCAAAAAAATCCCTTCTAAAAAGTAAGTTAAAAATAAAAATAATAAAAAAAGAAAATAAAGATTTTAAAAAATCTTATTTTTTCATTTCAGTGTATCCACATTTACCACATGCAAACCTGTCACCATGGTCAGCCATGAATACACCTTCACCGCAACGAGGACAAATTGGGTTTTTTCTTTCAATTTTGTCTCCATCTACTTTGTAAAGATCAGATTTTTTTACCATATAAACCACCTATTCTTCATCTGCTTCAGCTTCTTCTTCAGCAGGTTCTTCTTCAGGTTCTTCATTTTTAGCAATGACATGTTGAGCTTCAATATATTCTAAATCGTCAACAGTATCATAAACTTTAGCATAACCTAATGCTTTAGGTTCACCGTAGTGTGGTTGTACATTATCTACAACAATTAACTCTTTTTTAGTATTTAATAAAGCAACTAATTTTGATTTAATATCTAATACTTTAGGAGTTGCTTCTCCATCGTAATCAACATAAAATTTAATTTCTTTTCTGTTAAATACTTTATTTTCTTTTTCTTCAATAAATTCAATTTCCATTATAAAACCTCATTTATTTATTCTTCAATAAATCCGTCAATAAGCTTTTGAGCTTTATCTTTCATGTCAGAAACTTTTAAAAGTACTAAACCTTCATTAGGTTGTCCATATAGAATTGTAGTTTCTGGATTAGCCATTAAGATGCAAGGAAGAACTGCAAGATCTTCTTCCCCCGCTACTTCAATTACATAACATTCGCCA
>NZ_JBGULU010000038.1:0-4069 GCF_045116495.1 Methanobrevibacter sp.
TGTTGAAGTTGAACTCGACGGTGAAAATGAAACTACTCTGTTATTGACTGATCCTACTATCAGACCAATTGATGAAACAACAGTAAAAGGTGCCAATAACACTGAAGTAAAATATACTGTTGATGTTAGTTACAATGGTACTGTTGTCGGCAAAGCAAACAAAACAGTTCCTGTATTGTTTAATGGTTATTTAGATTATAGAATGGAATATCCTTATAATGGAGGTTTCTTGACATATTATGATGTTATTACTGGAGATGTTGTAATTGATATTCAGGATGAGGCTAGCTATTTGGCTGCAGGTGTTATGAATAGAACCGATGTTTGGACAGTCAATTTAACTGAAGATTCCACCATTTACTTTGGTTTTATATATGTTCCATTTAATTGGTTTAACACTAAAGATTACAATCAAACTGATGACATGTTTAATGTAACATTCAATGGCGTTACTCTTGAACCGGTTTGCTGGTGGGATCAAGGTAACTTAGGTAACTATGGAGGATATGGTTACGGTACTGTAGTTTACGAGGTTGCTGAGTTTTTAAATACTGGCGAGAACACTCTTGTTTTAAACAAAAAATATGCTACTCCTGCTGTTTATCCTAGTGTTTTATTCTATGGAACTAATGTTCCAGGAGGTAGTTTTAAAGAAATTCACTTAAACCAAGGCGCTGATTTATTATCTAATGATTATAATAAGGCAGGAAGAATTGTTAAAACTGACAATAGTTTCTATCTTGATGATACAGATTTTGTTAATACTACACTTTATATATTAGCGGCCGGTGCTCAAGCAGGTGAGGGAAATATTATATTCAATGGAAAAGAATTTACTGATGTCTGGAGCGGAACTAGTAAATCAACCAATTTATTCACTGCAGATGTTAGTGATTTAATTGAAGAAGATCTGAATAATATTTCATTTGTTGCTACTGGTTCTACTATCCTGGCTTTACCTCAAGTGGTTGTATGTGATGCAGGTTATTCTTTCAGCATTGACTCCATTAAAACTGAATATACCAGTGTTCCTTGTGTTTATGCTGGTACTAATAACACATTAACAGTTACTGTAAACAGTAGTATTGATGGTGAATTCTTAATTGATTTATGGGTTGATTTAAGAGTAATGGTTGATAATCTTACTGTTAATTTAACTAAAGGAATTAATATAATAGAATTGACTGACCCTACTATCAGACAAATTAATGAGTTCTCTGTAAATGGTGCAGATCATGTTTTAGTTAATTATATGGTGGATTTATGGCACAATGATTGGTTGTATAATAAAAATATAACTGTTCCTGTACTGTACAATGGTTATTTAGGCTATGATATGGAGTATAATGTGACTGGCTTTGAAAATTTCTATGAATATTTCTCCGGTGAGTTTGTAGTTGACGTTCAAGATGCAGGTACTTATTTAGGTGCTTCTGCCATGAATAGAACTGATGTATGGACTGTCAATTTGAATGAAGGTTCTGAAATTGCTGGAGCCATATTGATTGTCCCATATAACTGGTTTAATACCAAGCTTTACAATGAAACTGATGACATGTTTACAGTAACATTCAATGGTAAAGTTATTGCTCCTAGTTCCCATTATAGGGATCAAGGCAATTTAGGTAACTATGGTAGATACGGCTATGGTATTTTGGCTTATAATGTTACCGATATATTAAATGTGTCAGGCGACAATACTCTTGTTTTAAATAAAAATAATCCTACTCCTGCTGTTTATCCAAGTACTTTGGTATATTGGACTAATAATCCTAGAGGTAATTTCAAAGAACTTCATTATGTTTTAGGTGCTGATTTATTATCAAATGATTATAATAAAGCAGGCAGAGTTGTTAAAGCAGACACTGTTATGGGTGTCCTGATAGACGAGTTTGCAAATACTACACTTTACGCTTTGGCTGCAGGTGCACAAAAAGGTGAAGGTAACATCATATTCAATGAACACGAATACGCTGATGTTTGGGATGGAACCGACAAATCTACCGAATTGGTCACTTTGGACGTTTCAGAGTTTTTCACTGAAACCAATTATATTTCATTTGTCGCTACCGGCAGCACTGTCTTGGCGTTGCCTCAATTTATTGTAGCTGATGCAGGATATTATTATGTAATTGATGATGTTAAAACTGAATATACCAGTGTTCCTTGTGTATATGCAGGTACCAACAATACATTTACCTTAACAGTAACCACTAATCTTCCGGGCGAATATGAAGTTGGCGTATTTATTTATTATGAGGGTGAACTAAATAGGATTCATGTCAATTTGACTAATGGAACAAACATTATACAAATAACTGATCCAACAATCAGACCTATTAATGAATCCACTGTCAACGGCGCTAACAATACTCTAATAAATTATGGTTTTGATATAAGTATAATGGATAACTATGTCTATAGCTATCCGTTAACCCTTCCGGTATTGTACAACGGTAATTTCGGCAAAGATTTGGAATATAATGCAACTTATATTGAAGACATTGAAGTATATCCTGTTACTGGTGGAGTTCAAATTCAAACCCAAGATGCTTCTACTTACATGTCTGCCAGTGCATTAAACAGAACAGACATTTTCGACATTGAGCTGGATAATGCTTCATCTTTAGAAAAAGCATTTGTTTATATTGCCTACAACTGGGATAAAACTGGTGTTAACGGCCCTGTATTTAATGTAACCTTTAACGGTAATGCAGTTACTCCTAAATCCAGTTACAGAGATCAATCCAACTTGGGTAATTATGGAAAATACGGATATGGATTATTCATTTATGATGTAACTGAATTTGCTCAAGAAAATGACAATACATTATTCATAAGTAAGGAAAGCGGTTTGACTGCTGTTTATCCAAGTAATTTCATTTACTTGTACAATACTGAAGGAAGCAATGTTTTAACTACTGTATATATGGCAAACGGTGCTGATTTACTTTCTAACTCTTACAATAACGCTGGCAGAATAGTTAAAACTACTGCTAATATACCTGATGTTAATTTTGACATAGCAGACGCATTATTATATGTCTTTGCAGCAAGTGCTCAAAAAGGCGAAGGTAACATTGTATTCAATGGAAATGAAAAAGTTGATGTATGGAGTGGTACTTCCAACACCCTTGATACATATGTAGCTGACGTTACTGAAACTTTAGCTCCTTTAAATGACATTGAATTTGTTGCAACAGGTTCCACTATCTTGGCATTAAACCAAATGATAGTAACTCAAACTATTGTAAAAGTGATTCCTGAAGTCAACATTATTGTTCCTAGTGAAGTCAAAGCTGGTGATGATGTTGCTGTAACTATCAGTATTCCTGATGTAGTGGGGGATGCTTATATTTTAGTTGATGAAGAATTTATTATTCTTCCTTTAGAAAATGGTACTGCATCATTTATTATGGAAAATGTATCTGAAGGTATTCACGGCGTAGGTGTATTCTATCCTGGTGATGATTTCTACCTTCCAGGAAGCGGAATCAAGTTTTTCGAAGTAGAGGGGTTACCTGCACCTATTCCAACTGAAATTACAGACATTGTTGTTAATGATGATTTGAACATCTCATTTGTACTTAAAGATGAAGTTGGACGTCCGGTTGCAAATGCTTCCATTGTATATGTCATTAACGGCACTATAAATACAACTGTAACTGCTGCTGACGGTTCATTTGTAATTGCAGCAATCAACGGCATTGCAATTAATGTTGGATACTTTGGTAATGAAACTCTATTGCCTTCATTAACTATGATAACTGTTAATGTTCCTGTTGTTCCTACTGTTGTTAAAGTTGAATCTCAATTTAACATTACTGGTGGTGTAATTACCCTTAACGGTTATGCTGTAGATACTAAAGCTGGTGAAGAAGGTATTTATTATGCTACTGAATTATTGGACGCTAAAGGCAATCCTATAAAAGGTGCTAAAATCCAATTCGCAGTAAACGATAAAATCTACAACAGAACAACCAACGAAAACGGTAGCTTCAACCCATACAAACTCAACATGGTAAGAGCAGGCAGATACACAATGGCATTCTACTTTGCAGGAAACGAC
>NZ_JBGULU010000039.1:0-2278 GCF_045116495.1 Methanobrevibacter sp.
AACTATTTTTTCTAAAAAACATTTAATATTTTTTAAATTATTGGATAACTGTTTTTCTATTCGAAAGATTTATTGCAAAATTATTAAAAGGCCTAATTTCATATCTATTATCAAGGGTGAAATTATGAATCCCAATATATATCTGTGCTATTCTCAAAAAGATTATGATATTGCCGTTGATGTCTGCAGCGAATTGGAGCAGTACGGTATTGAAGTTTGGAATGATTCAAGAGATGATACGGCCAAATATTATACCCTGGACGTTGCCGGTGCAACTGACTATATTGAACTGATTGTTTTGCTCTTTTCAGGCAATGTCAATGAATCTGATTATGTAAAAAAGGAAATTGAACTTGCATTCACACATCAGATACCTGTAATTGTATTGAATTTGGACGGTAGCCCTTATCAGTCTGAATTACAGTTCTTTTTAGGTAATTCTCATCAGATTATTGTTTATGATGGTATTCACAATGCAGTTGAACTGCTTGTTGAGGATATCAGCAGGATTTCCCATAATCCGGATCGTCCTGCATTATTCAAACCAATGATTGGAATTGAAGGTGAAAACAAACCAAAAGCTGTTTTTTTAAATAAGGACAATGATTTTGCATCTTCATATGCCTATTTAAGCTATGATGATGCTGATTCGCAATTCATAGAATCCCAAATAGCGCAATACGAATTCATGGGAGTTAATTTCCACCATCAGAATGGCCCAATAATCAAAGGCGCATCACTTCTTGTTGCATTCATATCTAAAAAATCATACAAATCGTCAAAAATAAAAAATGACATCAAAAGGGCAGTTACCCGAGATATTGGCATTTTAATGATTCATCTGGATGATTCAGAACCTGATTTTGGAAAGATGTTTGAAAATCATTATGGCTCCAAATTCAGGAATGCAATAAAATATTCCATTTATAAGCAGGAAATGGATGAACTGACATATATCGATAAGTGTGATGAGATATTCCAGCTGTTCGGCGTTAAAAAATAGAAATATAATATCTGGGTAATTATTATGAATTATGACGTATACCTTTGCTTCTGTGATGAAGACAGTAAAATTGCAAAGCATGTCTGTGAAATATTTGAGCTGAATAATATTACCTATTGGTTTGCAGGTGATGGAAACAACAATGGGAATTCAGTGCAAAACAGAACAGATGCAATAAGAGGTGCTGAAAAAATTGTTTTGATACTGTCCGGAAGAGCTCAGGAATCCGCAAAGGTGCTGACTGAAATCGACATTGCATTTTCAAATATGAAGTCCATAATCATATTTAACACTGACAAATGTTCCCTGAAAGATGAGTTTCGATTTTTCCTGGCCGCTTCACCTGAAATCAGGGCATATTCAAATTTTCATGAATCCCTTGTTTTATTGGTTTACGCGTTAAAGGGCGATTCCTATACTCCTTATGTTCCTGATAATTTCAGACCTCCTCAACCTAAAGGAATGGCTAAACCAAAAGCTTCATTTTCAAACAAAACACTGAAATATAGATCCACACCACCATATGTATATTTAAGTTATGATGATGCTGATTTGGAGTTTATGAAATCTCAAATACAGCAATACGAAATGATGGGAGTTAATTTCACACATAAAACCGACTATAAAATCAACGATTCATCCCTGCTTATAGTTTTCATATCAAAAGATTCATGCAAATCATCAAAAATAAAAGCCGACATCATAAAGGCAATTTCAAATGATGTGGGCATTCTTCTAATCCATCTCGATGATGCAGAACCTGATTTTGGAAGAATTTTCAATCTGAAATACTCCTCAAAATTAAAAAATGCAGTGAAATATTCCATTCATAAGCAGGAAATGGATGAGCTTACATATATCGATAAGTGTGATGAGATATTCCAGCTGTTCGGCGTTAAAAAATGATTAAAGGCGAAATTATGAATCATGAAGTATACATTTCATATTCGAAAAAAGACTCTGAAATCGCAATGCAGATCTGTGAAGCGATAGAGTCAAATGATATCAGATGCTGGATATCTTCAAGAGACCTTGACAGGAAAAAAGACCCTATTGAACAAATGGCAAATGCAATTCAAAGTGCTGAAAATGTTGTTTTGATATATTCCAAAAACGCCATGGAATCGCAAAACGTTAAAAATGAAATATCATTTGCACTTTCAAATCAAATCAGCGTCATTCCTGTCAATGTTGATGCAAGCAGTGAAGTGCCTGATTTATTTATAGGTGCAAACAAGCCTAAAGCCACTTTTCAGGGAATCTCAGACAACTTCA
>NZ_JBGULU010000040.1:0-6061 GCF_045116495.1 Methanobrevibacter sp.
AATTTAAAAAATTTAAATATTGATAAATGAAATATTAACACAGAGGTGTATAAATGTCAGATATTCAAAAAATAGACGATATATTATCAAAAGCAGAAGTATTTTACCTTGCAACTGTAGACGGTGATAAACCAAAAGTAAGACCACTAGGTTTCCATTTATTATTTGAAGATAAGATTTACTTTGGTGTTGGAACCCATAAAGATGTTTACAAACAAATGGAAGCAAATCCAAAAGTTGAAATTGCAGCATGGGACGGAGAACACTTTTTAAGATACTACGGAACTGCAGATTTGACTAAAAATGAGGCAGTAATTGAAAAAGCGTTCGAACTCATGCCAGAAATAGCCGAAGCATACAAAGCAAACAACTGGGAAATGGGCGTATTTTTCCTCAATGACGCAACAGGTGAAATCAGAAACATGTTTGCCATTGAAGAATCATATGAATTTAAGTATTAATGTTTAAACATTAATACTCAAACTTTTTTTATACATGTCGGATGTCAGTGTAATCAGATATTTCAGAGCTGATTGTACACAAATCGTTGATATTTAAATCATGCACATCACTGTGACCGGTTATTCTTGCAAATGTTTTCAGCTCTTCAGTTGAAACCCTTAGATAGTTTTCAACTCTTTTAGCTGCAGTTTCTATTTTTAGTCTTTTTCTCAATTCATCATCCTGAGTTGCAACACCAACCGGACAGTCCCCAGTATCACAAATCTTATATTGCTGACATGCTGCCGCAATCATGGCTCCAGTACCAATAGCTACTGCATTTGCACCCATTGCCAACGCTTTTGTAAAGTCAGATGAAACTCTCAAACCTCCGGTTATTGTTAAATCTATATCGCTTTCATGACTATCCAGGAATTTACGGGCTCTTGCAAGCGCATAAACAGTTGGAACTGATGTTGAATCCCTAATGAGTTTTGGACTTGCACCAGTTGATCCTCCACGACCATCAATAGTAATGAAATCCGGTTCAGAATATATTACATATTTCAAATCGTCTTCAATCCTTCCGGCTGCAAATTTCAAGCCTATTGGTCTTCCGCAAGATCTTTCTCTTAACTCGTCAACCAAATCCTTCAAGTCTTCCTTTGAATTGACCTCAGGTATTGTGGCCGGTGAGTGAATATCTTCTCCCAGAGGTTTTCCTCTGATTTCTGCAATTTCGGAAGTTACCTTTTCACCCTGAAGCTGACCTCCAAGGCCAGGTTTTGTTGACTGGCCAATTTTGATTTCAATTGCATCGGCATTTTTTAAGTTCTCGTCAGTTACAGAATATTTGTTTGGAACATATTCAAATATGTATTTATATGCGTTTTTCATCTCTTCTGGAAGAATTCCTCCTTCACCACTACACTGAGCGGTTTTAACTGCTGCACTGCCTTTAGCCAGTGCTATTTTAGTTTCCCTTGAAAGTGCTCCGAAAGACATGTGGGTAATATAGATGGGGCTTTCAATGACCAGTGGCTTTTTGGCATTTCTGCCAATGACTGTTTGTGTGTTAACATCAGCATCACCTTCCAGTGGTTGCGGATTTAACTGATTTCCCAAAATAAGGATATCTTCCCAGTTAGGCATTGGCAGTTCTGTATACATTGCTGAAACAATGCTTTCACCGGTGATTGCCATCTGGTGGATTGCATCCATTGCCCTTATGTCCTTATCGCTTTTTGCATAGTTTTTATCATATGCCAAATCAGAGTTAATGTCAATATTTTCACTGGATTTTGAGTTTTCCACTTCAACAAACTTAGAAATATCCTGTTTACAGATTGGACAGGCATCCAATTCATTTAGTAGGATTCCGGTTGCTTCTTCGTTATGTATGTGACCACAAATTGTACATTTGTATATCATAATACCACCTTGCTATTAAATGAACTTTCTTATTTAAATAATTATCCACATATTTCATTTACAATAGCTAGTGCATTAAGTGTTCTTGGAAAACCTATGTAGGGCATTATGACAGTTATTGCTGAAATCAATTTCTCCTTATCATTGCCAACAGCCAGATTTCCCTGAGTGTGACCACTTAGCTGATTTTCACAACCTCCCAAAGTTGCAATGAATGTAAATGTTATTAGTTCCCTTTGCTGGTCGTTTAAACCATCACGGGTGTAGAAGTCACCAAAGCAGAACCCTTCCAAAAATGTGTTGAAATGTTTCTGACCGTCAGGTGTGGAATTCCTCATCATTTCTATATTTTCAAATCCGAAATATCTTTCTTGAATTTCACGACCTTTTTCATGCCTATTTTCAGGATTGGTATTTGATCTGTTTTTCAAAGGCATTTTGATTCCTTTTTTCTCGAATACCTTAATTACAACACCAAAAAAGTTGTGTGCACGGCCAAAACCCACATAGGGAACTGATTGATATAGTAATTCTTTAACTTCCTCAGGAGTAATGTCCATATCTAAAGCTGATGTTAAAATCTTTTTAAATGCTTTTGGTGACTGACAAGCGATTAAACAGGACAAAGTCACTAAAATAGAATCCTTTTCGCTCAAAGTTGAGTATTCAAATACTTCACCATAAGCAAAATTCTGAAATATTTCATGAAATTCAGGGTCGTTTTTTTCAATTCTTCCAAATTTTTCAAATAGTTCCTTCATGTTAGATAAATTTGACAGAATAATTATAAAAAAGTTGTCAAAGACATTATCCTGCCAATAGGGAAATTATAACCGTTAATGTGAAAACGCTTAAAACAACAGTAGTAAATATTAATGAGCTCATCAAATCTTCATCTAAATTATATTGAACCGCCAATACCAATGAATTTCCTGCAGTTGACATTCCTGCTTCAAGTATTGCTATATTAAATGCCATTCCTTTAATGTTTAAAAATGAAACCAATATCAGCATGATTGCAGGAGCCAATGCCAACTTGAATATTGAAACAACAATGGAATCCGCTAAATAATCTTTGATGCTTCCATAATCAAGTGAAAGGCCAATTGCAAGCATGATCATAGGAATTGTAGCCTGTCCAAAGTAATCAATAATAGTTTCAGCAACATAGAATAAAGGAATGTTAAATACATTGAATATCAGTCCGAATATAACTGCCCAGAGAGGAATGAATGATATTGTGTTTCTGATTACTTCCCGCCTGTCGCCTCCAAATTCCTTTGCAAGAATAACGCCATAGATAACCAACATTATTGATGTGGATAAATCAAAAAATAATGCATTCAAGAAACCTTCATTGCCAAAAACACCCAATGAAACCGGAAAACCAATAAATCCAGTATTCATAAGTGATGAAGCAATCATTATTGTCCATGCTGTCTTTTTAGAGTGATTTCGCATCCTACAGTAGATATAAGCTATGATGCATAGAATAACGCTAACTATTATTCCCAAAATAGGTAAAAATAACATCTGTTGAGAAATATATGCATCTTTCAGATTTATAAAAATCATTGATGGCAATGCAATGTATAAAACAATTTTAGTTAATATTTCACGAGCATTATCGTCTAAAATTGATTTTTGCTTTAAAAAAAATCCCAATAGAATCATTAAAGCGGGTATTAGAATAACTTCGATTGGACTTGCCATTAAATATTTCTCCAGATTTTTGCTAATATACTAATTTGTCAATGGCAATATAATAAGATATTCATTGAAAAAAAATACGGGCTCATCAAGACCTAGCTAAATGTAACCAATTATCATATGAAAAAAAATAAGAGATTATGGTGATTATTTAAAATAGCACCATAATATTTAAAGCAGATTAATTCCAAATTTTATTGGTTTAATCTCCTTTATTCCAGTTTATAATACCATAACCGATACACAGGAGTGTGGATAAGATAATTCCAACATATACTCCCCAAATCCATGGGTCTTCAATTCCTAAAATCATCATTATGCATCACTTCCTTTTGTATCAATTTGTGAAAATGCCTTATCTATCACATCTTGAGCAGGCGGTTTGGTAAGCAGGCTGACTACAACTGTAAATACTAATGAAACAGGAACTGCTATCAGCATTACATCAATAAACGGCCATGGAGCATTAGGCAATAAAGTTTCCACTCCACATATGAATTTACAGATTCCAAGTCCTACTGCAGTTTTCTTAAATACGAATATCATCCAGAATAAACTTACAAGAGTTCCTGAAACGATTCCTGCAATAGCTCCTAGTCTTGTAATTCCTTTCCAGTAGAGTGCACCTAAAAATACCGGCAGGAATGCTGCTGCACAGATTTCAAAGAACAGACTTGTTCCAAGTGCAACTACACTTCCCGGAAGGGAGTATGCCATAACCAATGCTAAAATAATAGCTATCAAAATACCTACTCTTGAAATACTTACCTGGTCAAGTTTCTGTTTGGATTTTTCTCTTATTGTTCCGTAAATATCTACACCGAATGCAGTTCCCTGGGTATGCAATTGTGAAGATATTGTAGACATTGCAGCCGCAATAAGGGACAATAAAAAGATATATACAAACCATTCAGGCAAAGCCATTGTAATGAATGTCGGGATAACCTTATCAATGTTTCCTCCAACAACATCCACTGCAATTTTACCTAATTTATCATAGAAATAAACATTTGAAAGAGACCCTACGATATAAGCGGTAGTTGGCATGATTGCAATGAATATACCACCAATCAATACAGATCTGTTTAATTCCTTGTCTGATTTGACGGTCATGAACCTTACAATCAATGAAGGCTGTGCGAGTACACCGATACCAACACCGATTAATGTGGATGAAACAAGTGACCACCAGAATGGTGTTCCAAATTTTGGAAACGCCGTCCAACCCGTTCCGCCCGTTTTAATGGCCTCTGCAGGATACAGATTAACCATGTTTGTTAAAGCAGTGTTTGCTGTGTCGATTCCTCCAAGTAACCAGTATACGAATACAAGTAAAAATATCATTGCAATAACCATGATAGTTCCCTGAAGTGCGTCGGTATACATTACACCACGGATTCCACCAAACAATACGTAGAATGTAATAATAATTGATAAGATAAGCAATGCAATACTGAAATCAATCAATAGAGAAGATTCTAAAAATCTTGCAGCACCAATCAATACTACAGCTGCATAAAGAGGCATTGCACAGAAAATTACCAATCCTGAGAAGTAATGGATAAATTTAGAGTCAAAACGTTTGCCTAAAAATTCAGGAAAAGTTAGTGACCCTAAAGCATGCCCCATTCTACGGGTTCTTTTTCCTAAAAATACGAATGCGATAAATACACCAATGATAATATTCAAGAATGCTAACCATAAAACACTCATACCATACTGACTTGCAACTCCTCCAAAACCAACGATAGCTGCTGTCGAAATAAATGTAGCCCCATAACTCATCGCCATGATGAACGGGTGTGTGTCTTTACCAGCAATCATAAAGTCTTCAGAGGAATTAGTTTTTTTGTATGCATAATAACCTACAAAAACAAGTGCAAATATGTAAATTATAAAAACAATTGCTAAAATCATTACGTTCATAAATAATTACCTCTAAAAAAATATTAACAAATATAATATTTACATTAATATTTTATAAAGAGAAAATATTTAAATATTACTATAATATACATTGATGTACATTTTTGTACATTCACATTATTTTGAACTTTGCACCATTGATAATGCCTTTATCAACACCGTTTTCATCATAATCTTTCAGTAACCCAATCGCATCATCGATAGAGATTTCGGCCCCATCACTTATATGAAGATCAACATCCAGATTTTCACAAAGCTCCTTGTAGACAATTGACTTAAGCAGTTGAATAGACTCATCCTTAAAATCAGACCCCAAATCTTCAATTATTGAAATGCAATCATCAAATCGGGAGACATACAGTTTAAGCAAGAATACGGAAATCATGCCCATCCCATGACCTCCAATAATTTGTGAAAGCTTATCCGCACTTGAATTGATTATCTCATAGTCATTCAAACATATTCCAATCAATGATTTTTCCCTGACAGCATCTTCAAAATTACCATCGATTTTTAAAGCCCCATTACAATACTTCAATGCATTTTCATAATC
>NZ_JBGULU010000041.1:0-18585 GCF_045116495.1 Methanobrevibacter sp.
CATCTGTAACATTTTCAGATGCTGAAACAGCCCCTGCAACTAAAAAAAGAATGGCAAATATCATTAAGATTTTCATTGTTTTTTTAATGTATTCTTTCATTCTATCATCCTAGATTCATTTTAAAAATCATTCAAATCTCATAAAAATAGATTTGTATTATTGTTTTTCTTTAAAATATTAAATAAAGAAATATTATCAAATTAGTAATATAATAAAAAAAGTGGAGATGAAAGAGTTTGTTCTTTCATCTTTTTCCGAAAGCTTGTGCCCAGACGGTTGTGCCGTTCATTTTGTATGCAGCAATTCCTACACAGTTGAAGTCCGGATCAAGCATATTGCGTCTGTGGCCTTGGCGCTCGTATGGTTCATTGGTTTCTTTCCATTTTTCCATTACCTGTTTTGCAGTGGTTTGACCTCGTGCAAGATTTTCTCCACGTTTTTGTAATTTAGGGTATATTGTAAAGCAGTCGCTGCCGTCTGGACGGTCATGGCTTAGTTTGTTTGTTTTGTTCAATACTTCATATGCTTCTTCAGCCCTTCTCTGTGCAACTTTTTCCAATTCCGCATCAGTTGTTAAAGGTTTGAGGGTATTTGAAGGGTTGGTGTTGAAGAAAGTTGTGTTCTGGTTGTTTTCATCCAATTGCCATACGCCTTTTTGGGTTCTGAATTCATTTAATAAGGTATAAACCTCACTAACATCAAGCTGGCCGTCAATGTCTGCTGTTATAATAGGAACGGTTATATAATAGTTTCCTGTATCTGGAATCACTTTTCCTCTTGTAATTTTAAGTTTTGACTTGACATTTTTGGCAGTTATTTTGTATCCGATAGTCTTGTAGTCTTTGCTTCCTTTATATTTTATTGTACCTGTATATGTTCCTTTTTTGGTCAATCCGGTTATCTTGAATGTTGCCTGACCTTTGGAATTTGTTTTTGCGGTAAATGTCTTTTTGTATTTCTTGCCGGAGGAAAGTGTGAGGTAAACATTAACCTTTTTCAATGCTTTTTTGTTTGCTTTTAAGGTCACGGTATACTTTTTGGTTTTTTGTGACAATTTAAATGTTTTTGTTTTAGGAACACTTAATGAAGTGGTTGTTTTATTGATCGGCACTTTTTTGGTATTCTCATATAATGTGTATGTGCCGTCTTCGCTTGTGGAATTGTATTCATCGTCTCCGGAATAAACTATCTTCCATGTGTGTTTTCCAGCTTTCAAGTTGTATTCTTCTGCATTTGTAAAGAAATAATGGGTTTTTGCAGTAATTTTTTTGGTAGCTTTCAGCTTGCCGTCAATGTAGAGATATAATGTTCCGGCAACTTCTTTTGGAAACTTGACCTTGAAGTAATCGGTTTTTGTATTTTTGATTGAAAGGTTTTTGTTTTCATCAATTGCATAGATTACTCCGCTCTCATCCTGTGTAACCACATAAACGTTCATTTTCGAATCTTTTTTAACGAAGGTTTCGCTTGCAGGGTTTAGGACAAATGTACCATTTAGGGATGTTGATGCATAGTCGTCATCTCCGGAATATGCAAGATTCCATGTGTGGCTTCCTTCAGTTAATCCGTAGCTTCTTGTGTTGATGAAAAGATAATGGGTTTTAGCGGTTATTTCTCTTTCATTCACTATTTTGCCGTCAATGGAAAGTGACAGGGTTCCGGTGACTAGGCTTGGAAATTTCACTCTTAAATAATCGCTGTCATGGTCATTCACATAGAAGTCGGTTTCGGGATTGACTGTGTAAATTGTACCGTTATCGTACTGGTCTACAAAATCGACCTTCATGTTTGAATCATTTAGGGACAGCACCTCCTCGTTGGCATCTGTCTTTAAAATTTCGTCTGTCTTGATTTCTTCATCTGACAATTCAATTGCTGAATCGTCAGCGCTTAGTGTATCATCCGTAATGTTGTCTGATGCACTAACTGCGCTTATTGTAAAAATAGTCAGTAAAACTAAACTGACTAAAAGGAGTTTTTTAAATCTCATGTTTAATATTTCTTTAAAAATGTAATTATAAATCAATATTATTCATTTAATAATAATAGGGCGATTCCAATCGTTATTGAGGCCAATTACAAAATATTTTTTTATTTTGTCAGGAATATTTTCACGGAATTTTCAAATTTTCCACAACATTTATAAATAGTAATAAACATATTTATTCTTAATATTCATATTAACCTAAGGTTATTCTAACTATGGTTTTTGTTTTAATTTGCGCAAATCATTTTAATTCAATTTTGAATATTATATCCTACATTTTAAAGGAGGATATTTTTGAGTAGAGGAAAACGACCAAAGTGGATGATTAAAATAGCGATTGAAAGAATGAATATTCTTTTTGAGCGTGCTGAGATGGAATTCATCACCCATCCTAAACGGTCCAATCGATATGTCGAGCTGGCATTGAAATTATCCACCAAATACAATACCAAAGTCCCAGAAAAGTGGTCCAGAAGGTATTGCAAGAAATGCAAGTGTTTCCTTTATCCTGGCCATAATTGCACCGTCCGGCTAGTTAACTCAGAGGTTAACATTTTTTGTGGTGAATGTGGTCACGTAATGAAAATTCCTTATCACAAGGAAAAAAAGTTAAAAAGGAGAGCTAAATATGAGTCACACAAAAAAGGAAATGATGAATAGAGCTCTTGGTGCGATGACAATTAACATTGGTAAAAGCGGCGTCAATGACAATGTTATTGAAGAAATCAAACGTCAGCTTGAAGCTAATGAAATTGTTAAACTTAAATTTGCAAAAAATATCGCTAAAAATAAAGATGATTACATAGATGAAATAGTCTCTAAAACCAGAGCACAGCTCATTGACGTTAGAGGCCACGTTGCTGTAATCTATAAGAAAAAGCCTTAAACATTTTAAATTTAGAGTTACAGGCCCTATTTTTTAGGTCTTAAATTTACAGTGGATTAAGCTACAATTATTTAATAAAAATATTGGAGAATTAATATGACTACTGTATTTGATGTACCTGCAGATTTATTAATTAAAAAAGTCGCAGAAGAATTTAAAAACAATGATAAAATCAATTCCCCTGCATGGTCCAATTTTGTAAAAACTGGTGTTCACAAAGAAAGAAAACCAGAAGACAATGACTGGTGGTATACCAGAACTGCTTCTATCATCAGAAGAGTTTACATGGACGGTCCTGTAGGAGTTATGAGTTTAAGAACTTTTTACGGTGGTAAAAAAGACCGTGGTGTACGTCCTGAAGTTTTCAGAAAAGGTAGCGGATCCATTATCAGAACCGCATTACAACAATTGGAAGACGCAGGATATGTTGAAAAAGTTGAAGGTGGAAGAGTTGTCTCCCCAGCAGGAAGATCATTCTTAGATAAAATTTCTGCTGAAATCATTAAAGATATTCCTGAACTTGAAAAATATTAATTATAATTGGAGAGTTTGATATGAGCGAATTAGATGAAATTCGTCAAAAAAGAATGGCTGAATTACAGGCTCAACAAGCTGCTATGCAAAATCAGGCACAGCAACAGGCTGTTGCTCAAGCTCAACAGCAGGAAGCACAGGCACAATTTGAAGCTCAGAAAAAACAAATCTTAGCTCAAATCTTGACTCCTGAGGCCCGTACTAGATTAGGTAATCTTAAACTAACAAAACCAGACCTTGTCAACAACATTGAACTTCAATTGATTCAATCCGCACAGGCTGGAAGTTTAAGAGGAAAAGTTACTGATGAGCAATTGAAAGTCCTTTTAAGACAAATTGCAGGTCAGAAAAGAGAAATTAAAATTACAAGGAAATAATGTCAATGAAAGCAGCTGTATTATATAGTGGCGGTAAGGATTCATCCTTCATGGCAGTCATGCTTAAAAGGTTGGGTCTTGATGTGGAATTGTGCACTGCCAATTTCGGCGTTTATGATTCATACGTTCCGGCCAGTAAATCAGCAGCATCTTTAGGGTTTGATCATAAGGTACTCAACCTTGATTTTGAGATTTTAGATAAAACCTGTGACATGATATTGAAGGACGGATTTCCGAATGACGGAATAAAATTCATTCATGAAAGTGTTGTTGAAGAAGTTGCAGAAAGATATGACATTATTGCAGACGGGACAAGGCGTGATGACAGAACTCCTAAACTGACTGTCAATCAAATAAGAAGTCTTGAAGATAGAAAAGATGTTCAATATATAAATTTAGACAGTTTCGGTCATAAATCTGTTAAGTTAATAACCTCAAACCTGTTTGAAATTTCACATGAAAAATCAAATAAGGACAACAGCTCAGATTATGAAGTTGAAATCAGGACTTTGATTGACGAGAAAGGAGGAAATTCATTGGACATATTCCCTGAACATTATCAAACTCGTGTTATCGGTTATAAAAAATAATTATTACATGTATTACAGGTGAGAAAATGAGTAGAAATAAACCATTAGCTAAAAAATTAAGAATGGCAAAAGCAAACAAACAAAATAGGAGAATTCCAATCTGGGCTTATGCTAAAACTAATCGTAAACTTAGATACAGACCAAAACCTAGACATTGGAGAAGAAACAGTCTTAAATTATAAGAGGGGTTAAAATGGAAAGAGTTTACACAATTCCACTTAGAAATGTAAAAAATGTCAAAAGGACCATCAGAGCTCCTAGAGCTATTAGGGAAGTACAAAACTTCTTGACTAAACATATGAAAGCAGAAGAAGTTAAACTTGATGAGTCTATCAATCATGCAATTTGGGAAAGAGGTATTCAAAAAATACCTTCTAAAATTACTGTAAAAGCAGTTAAAGATGATGATGGTGTTGTAAAAGCTACTTTAGCAGAATAGGCTAAGTATCTTCGCCATATATTTGATTAATGTGAGGTAACAATATGTTGAGAAGAGTTGATATTGTAGGAAATCCAAATATAGGAGTATTTATCCTTGCAACTGATGATGTGGCTATTGTTCCTTATAATCTCATTGATGAAAAAGCAGATATTATTAAGGAAACTTTAGAAGTCGAAGTTGTCAAGTCTTCTATTGCTGGTAGTAATCTCATAGGATCTTTAGCTGTAGCTAATTCAGATGGTATCATTGTTTCCCCACACGTTTTAGATAGAGAAGTTAAACAATTTGAAGAATTAGGATTAAACGTTGCATCCCTTCCTTCACAATATACTGCTGTTGGAAATATTGTTGCTTGTAACGATACCGGTGCTATCGTAAGTCCGTTCTTATCAGAAGATGCTATAAATGTTATTGAAAATGCCTTAAATGTCGATGTTGAAGCTCAAGCTATTAGCGGAAGCGACATTGTAGGTTCCCTGATTAAAGTAACCAATAAAGGATTTTTAATTTCTAAAGACGCAACTTCTAGTGAAATTAACTTAGCTCGTAAAGTATTTGGTGTTGAAGGAGATATTGGTACTGTTGGTAAAGGTATTCCTTTGGTTGGAGCATGCTCCATTGCTAATTCCAATGGTGCAATTGTAGCTAAAGGTAGTACTGGTCCTGAAATGGCTAGAGTTGAAGAAGCATTAGGCTTTTTAGATGATAATTTTTAATTAATATATCATGAGGGATTTTATATGATAACAAAAATTTACAGAGTTAAAGGTACTTTTGTAATGGGCGATGAATATCATAATTTTACTAAAGAATTCAAAGCTACTTGCGAAGATGATGTAACTGAAAAAATTTACTCTCGTTTCGGAAGTAAACACGGTATTAACAGGAATCAAATTTCTATCGAATCAATTGATGAAATTGCTCCTGAAGATGTTCAAGATCCAATTGTAAAAGAAATTTTATAGACACGCAGGTGTTACTATGGAAGATCAGCAAAGATTAAACAGTCTTCTTAATGAAATTAATGCATACAGACAACAAGCTGATTTAATTCAGCAGCAAATTGAAATGATTCAAGCTTCTATTGCTGAAGTAGATTCATTATTCAATACTTTAGAAGATATTGAAGGTAAAGAATCCATTGAAGCATTTGTGCCTGTAGGCGCTGGTTCTTTCATTAAAGGAGAACTTAAAAGTACTGACGAAATTATTGTAAGTATCGGTTCAGGTTATGCTGTTAAAAAAGATGCAGATGGCGCTCGTGAAATACTCGCAGGCCAAAAAGAGGATTTAAAAGATAGTTTAGATAAAATGTTAGCTAACTTACAACAATGCACTGATATTGTTGGTTCTCTTCAAGCACAAGCTGAGCAAATTGCTGCTGCAGCTCAAGGCAACATGACCCAAATGAGATAATTTATCTTACAATTTTTTCTTTTTCTTATTTTTTTAATTTTTATAATAAGCTTATTAATGTCTATTTTTTAACTTCTTTTTTAAATACTATGAAAAATATATATATAAATAATTAAATTTTTAACTAAACTAAAAGGTTGGGTTAATTTTGTTTGAATCATTAAAAAAGAAATTTTCACGTACAAGTGAAAAGTTAGAAGAAGAGCTTATCGAAGAAGCTGAAAAAGAGGATAACCTTAAAGAAGAAAAAGGTACCAGATTCTCATTTTTCTCATTCGGTATGAAAAAACGGGATGAAAAAGAAGAAGAGGATGAATCCAATTTACTTCCGGAAGCTGAAGAAGAAGTAGAAGAAGCTCCTGTGGAAGAAACCGCTGAAGAAACTCCTGCTGAAGAGGTTTCAACTGAAGAAGTTAAGGAAGAGAAAAAATCTCGCTTCTGGAGCAGAAGTAAGGATAATGAAGATGAGTCCGTTGAGGATGAATCTGAGGATGATGTTGATGAGGATCCTGCTGAGGAAGTTAAGGAAGAGAAAAAATCTCACTTTTGGAGTAGAAGTAAGGATAAGGAAGATGAGTCATCTGATGATGAAGTGGAAGAGGATTCAGATGATGAGGCTGAAGAAGAAAAGAAATCTCACTTCTGGAGCAGAAATAAAAAGGATAAAGATGACATTTCTGCAGATGGTGAAGCTACCGGAGGAATTTTCTCATTTGTCCGTGAAAAGACCATTCAGGAAAAACATGTGGATGATATTCTATTCGAACTTGAAATGGAACTTTTACAGGGCGATGTGGCAATGGAAGTTGCAACTGAAGTTGTAGATGGTGTCAAAAACAATTTGGTTGGTAAAAAAATCAAAAGAAGTAATGATATTACAGAATTGACCTACAATGCACTTAGGGATACAGTTGCTGAAATTATTGATATTCCGGGCAAATCCATGACAGAAATGATTGAAGAGAAAAAAGCTCAGGGAGAACCTTTGGTTGTGATGTTTGTTGGAATTAATGGTACTGGAAAAACCACAACTATTGGAAAATTAGCTAATTATTATCTTAAAAAAGGTTACACTCCGGTAATTGCAGCTTCAGATACTTTCAGAGCAGGTGCTATTGAACAGGTTACTTATCATGCTGATAATGTTGGTGTAAAAATCATCAAGCACCAAAAAGGATCAGACCCTGCAGCTGTTGCATACGATGCCGTTGAACATGCAAAAGCTCAGGGAAAAGAATTGGTATTGATTGATACTGCAGGAAGAATGCAGACCAATACCAACCTTATGGATGAAATGAAAAAGATTAAAAGAGTCTCCAATCCTGATTTGGTAATATTTGTAGGTGACGCTTTAACAGGTAATGATGCAACCGAACAGGCTAAAAAATTCAACGAAGCCATTGATATTGACGGTGTAATCTTAACCAAAGCCGATGCAGATAGTAAGGGAGGAGCTTCTCTTTCAATCGGTTATGTAATTAAAAAACCAATCATGTTCCTAGGTGTCGGTCAGGGATATGACGATATCAAGGAATATGATGCTGAATGGATGTTAAATCAGCTGTTCTCAGATGATGAGGACGCAATTGCAGTAGAGGATTAGATTTATGAGAACTAAACTTTTGTTGCCTGTCTTTGCAATTATCATAATGCTGGTTGCATGGCTTGCAATATTCGGCGGAGGAATTTTTGGTTCACATGATGGTGGTTCGCCATCATTGTTCGAATCACCAAAGGAGAATGTTTCAATAGCTGTAACAGGTGATGTCATGTTTGCACGTAACATGCCTGCCGCTTTAAGTTTCGGATATTCTCCGTTTGCAGGTGTAAGCAATGTCACTTCAAATGTTGATTTGCTTTTAATCAACTTTGAAAATGCGGCAACTTCCTCTGAAAATGCAGTCAAACCGGATATTCCTTTCAAATGCAATCCGAATTATGCTATTCTTGCCCGTGCAAATAACCGTACCGTTGCAGGGCTTGCAAACAATCACGTGTGTGATTATGGAATTCAGGGAATGCAGGACACTTTCAAGGCACTTGAGAAGGCCAACATATCGTATCTTGGCGCAGGAAACAATGAAAAAGAAGCACATCAGGGCCTGACTCAGGAGATTAACGGGCGCAATATAACTATATTAAATTATATGGATTCAAACAACTTCGCGGAATACAGTTATGAAGTGCTTCCTTATGCTAACGGAACCTCTCCGGGATACTCTGCATATGATTCTCAGGATGCCAAAGAACAGATTGCCAAGGCAAATGAGTCAGGAAATTTTGTACTTGTATTCATGCACTACGGAAACGAATATTCAACATCCCCTAATCAGGACCAAATAAACATATCCCATGACCTGATTGATTATGGTGCGGATGTTGTAGTGGGTTCCCATCCTCATGTTGCTCAGGGAATTGAAATGTATAAAGGAAAACCTATATTCTATAGTCTGGGAGATTTCATATTTGACCTTGAAGCCGAAGGCACTTTGGACAATTACTTTGTTGAAATAGATTTGGTCGGTGATCAGGGCTATTGTACAGTGTATCCTGTTCATTTAACAAATTTCTTGCCTCAGTACATGGAAACTCAAACTGCAAACAACTTTTTAAATGGTTTAACTCCTAAAACATCAGATTTGAAAATTAGCGATGGAGTTGGAAAATTAAATTTTACTTTAAATTAGGGTGATAACATTACGTATAAACATTTATTCATCATTTGCATGATATTGGTGGTATTTATTTCTTTAAGTGCCGTTTGTGCAAGTGATATTAACGAAACTGACAATACAATATCCACAACCGATGATGATAGTTTGAGTGTGGAAAATGATGATTCTCTTGAAGCTAAAAAATTGATAGAGACATCAGTTGAATTACCTAAAGGTTCAGTTCATATTAAAGATTCAAAATATGTCATTCAGCTTTTGGACGGTAATGGAACCGGTTTGGCAAAAAAGAAGATTCAAATCAGTTTCAACAATAAAAACTATACCAAAAGCACAAACAGCAATGGTAAGGTTTACTTTAAACTATCCTCAAAAGGAGTACATACTTTAAGTTATATGTTTAATGAAAAGGGTTATGTTCCTGTATCCGGTTCTAAAAAGTTAAGTGTGGTTAACAATAATGTATCAAAGATTAAAGGTTCTTCTTATGTTGCTTATGTAGGCGCTAAAAATCCGTATACTGTAACATTGACAACAGGCGGTGTCGACTTGCCTTATAAACAGGTCATTTTCAAAATCAACGGTAAAACATACACTAAAAAAACCAACTCATTGGGTAAGGCCACTTTTGACATCAACCTGAAAAAGGGAACTTATAAAATCTACTATTCCTTCAAGGGAACTACCAATGCCAAGGCAGCTAAGGGATCATCCAAAATAACTGTCAAAAAGGGAATGCCTACAAACATATACAGATTGAATAATATTGCATATAAGGAAAAGGTGTCAGCTCCGCTGAAACTCAAATATGTTGATGCTCGCGGAAAACCTATTCATAAAAAAACCATTGTCCTAACAATCAATGGAAAGGAACATACAAAAGTAACCGATGAAAACGGTACAGTCACATTCTACATCAATAAGAATAAGGGACTTTACAAGGCTAAAGTTAACTCATACAATACCGACGTCTATATCAGATGTGAAAAAACATACAGCCTGATAGTAAAACCTGACTATACTGTCAATGCAGGATTTTGGGTATTCGGAGCAGATATGAAAAAGATAAATCTGAATACAATGCTCAAAAACGGTATAAATCAAATATTCCTGAATTCACATGCGGTCACTCTTTATGGAAGGGATGAAGTGGCGAAATTTGCTACCGATGCGAAATCATTAGGCATTAAAGTTCATATTTGGATGCAGGCATTTTATAAGGGAGGTTGGATTTCCCCGGTTTACAGCTCTGGAAAATACAAATATTCTCTGTTTAATTCCATCATTGATGAGGCAAAGGACTTTGCCGCTATTGATGGTGTAGCTGGAATTCATTTTGATTATTTAAGATTCCCAGGAACTGCATATAAACATTCAACAGGTGTAGATGCTATAAATTACTTTACAAAGAAAGCATGTGAAGAACTGCATGCATATGACTCAAATCTGATAATTTCAGCTGCAGTAATGCCAGAACCGTCAGGAATGAAATATTATTACGGACAGGATATTCCTACTATATCCAAATATCTCGATGTTATTGTTCCTATGATTTATAAAGGAAATTACGGAAAATCCGCTACATGGATTAAGTCTACAACAGAGGCATTTGTTAAAATGTGCAATGGTGCTGAAGTATGGACAGGACTTCAGGGATACTACTCAGATGATTATGTAAAAAGCATTCCTGTCTCAGCGCTGTCAAATGATGTTGACCATGCTTCCATGGGTGGAGCTCGAGGAGTAATCATATTCAGATACACTTTATTTAACATGATGGATTTCACTGCCGTTTAAGGTGATTAAATGAGAATGTCAATAATATTTTTAATATTATTGTTTGCAATATTATCTCTTTCAGTTGTTTCAGCCAGTGAAAATGCAACTGATTTGGAGATAAATGGTATTGCTGATGAGGTAATTTCATCTGATGAACCGTTAGGTGATGTCAACGAAAGTACGGTTGGTGATGTTAAGGCAGATTCCACACTAACAGTTAAAGATACAAAAGGTTATGAGACCTTTAAAACAGAATTTAAGGTTACATTAACATCCAACGGCACTAATTTGACTTCCAAAAAAGTTATAATCAATCTGAATAATGAAAATTTTACAAGAACAACTGATAGTGCAGGTCAGGCCATTTTAAAAATTAATCTTTCTAAAGGAACATATGATGTAAAATGTTACTTTTTAGGCGACAAAAATACAAATCCTTCACAGGGCTCAGCAAAAATAACAGTAGTGGATCCTAAAAAGACAGTTATAGATGTGGCTGACAAGGATATCAGCTATCGTCAGGGTTCAAAATCTGTGTTCATTGTTCGTCTTCTAACAGAAACCGGTGCATCTGTCAAAAATCAGACTGTTACTTTCAGAGTTGATGGTAAAACATACAAGGCAGTTACAGATTCTAAAGGATATGCTCAGATATTTTTAAGTTTAAAAAAAGGAACCCATAAAGTGTTTTACACATTTAAAGGCAAAAAACCTTATCTTTCATCAACCGGCTCAACCAAAATCAAAGTAAAATCCTCCATGGGAAAAGGTAATGGATATTGGATGTGGGCTTCCGGAATCAAAAGTGTTAGCCTTAAAACACTGAAATCAAAAGGAACAAAACAGATTTTCCTGAATTCATATGCTGTAAGTCTTTATGGAAGGAGTACAGTCACTTCATGGATTGCCAAAGCAAACAAATACGGAATGAAGGTTCATATATGGGCGCAGGTATTCTATGAAGGCGATTGGGTAAGGCCTGTCAAAGCTGACGGAACTCCGGATTATAAATATATGAAAAAGAAAGCGGCTCAACTTGTAAGTTATTCTAAAATGAAGGGTGTGGCCGGAATTCACATGGACTACTTAAGATTTGGAGGAACAGCCCATCTGTACAATAACTCTGAAAAGGCCATCAATTACATGACTAAGAAAGCATGTGTTGAAGTTAGAAAAGTCAGTCCGAACTGTATAATGTCAGCGGCGGTAATGCCTGAACCGGACGCGATGCTTTATTATTATGGTCAGGAAATTCCAACGATGTCCAAATATCTGGACGTTATTGTTCCGATGTCCTATAAAGGAAACTACGGAAAAACAACTCCTTGGATTGGGGATGTGACAAACAAGTTTGTAAATCAGTCAAACGGAGCCCAAATATGGGCAGGTCTCCAGTCATATAAATCAGATGACAATGTTCAAAGACTGTCTCATTCAGAGCTTTTGAAGGACGCAAGAAATGCTATGAATAGTGGAGCAAAAGGAGTAGTACTGTTCAGAATAGGTGTTACTAATTTATTGAATTTTTATAAGGTTTAATCCTTATTTTTTTTATTTTTAAATTACCATTTGCGTTTGGATAGAGCTTTCAAACGTTTTTTTTCTATATTTTTCTTTTTGTCAGACTGGTATTGTCTGTTCTGGCGACTGGTTGTTGTTTCATTATTTCTCATCACTGTTAGAAGATCAATGGAGTTTCCACTGCATGCCATAACCACTCTAATTTCTTTATAATCCTTTGAAGGTGGTGCTTTAAACACTGCAGCATATTTTTCCCTTTCAATATGCTCCCAGCTAATAGGTTCTTCATTTAAAAGACAATCGACAACGAATTCTCTTGAAATTCCGTTTTCATTCAGTCTTTCGATGAAATGTCTGTTTTCAAAACACCAGGTTATACTGCCAGTGTCTCCCATTATAAATTTGTCAAACACATTCATATGTAAAGATTATTATATATCTTTTTATAAAAATTTATGTATGTCTGAACGAGCGCAATGGGATTCATCATTATCATTTATTTTTGCTATGATTGGGGCTGCTGTTGGGTTAGGTAATATTTGGCGTTTCAGCTATGTACTGTATTCTAATGGTGGTGGATCATTTTTCATCCCTTATTTTATAGCAATAGCTATTATGGGAATTCCATTTTTAATATTAGAATATGGTGTGGGATTCAGCTTCAAAGACTCATTTTCGAAGATAATGCGGAAAATTAATCCGAAATTCGAAGTGATTGCTTGGATTCTGGTCCTTTTCGTTTTTATAGTAACTATTTATTATATGGTAATTCTAAGCTGGGACTTGGTTTACCTTTTAAGCAGCTTTACATTTAACTGGGGAACTGATACTGCAGCTTACTTTGTTCAAAATGTTGGAGGAAGTTCCAATTTATCTAATGCAAGCTTTTTACTTATTCCAACAACTGTCGGTGTATTGATTTTATGGGTAATCTTATGGTTTATTTCCCACAGGGATGTTGATAAGGGTATTGGAAAAGTATCCAAAGTACTTATTCCTGCTTTATTTGTCATAATGGGAATCATCATCGTTTATGCGCTGACACTGCCTGGTGCATCCATCGGTATTAATGCATTGCTTTCTCCTAACTGGAGCATGCTTTGGGATGTAAACATCTGGCTTGCGGCATTTGCCCAAATTATTTTCTCATTAAGTATGGGTCAGGCAATTGCTGTTACTTATGCAAGTTATTTACCTGAAAACTCAAAATTAATCGATAATGTATTAATTGTAGTTGCATCCAACTCAGGATTTGAAATCTGTACTGCATTTGGTGTATTTTCAATTTTAGGTTACATGTCTGCTACTGCCGGAACTCCTATGGTTCAGCTTGTAACTGAGGGTACAGGTCTGGTATTCGTAGTATTTCCAATGATTTTCAACATTATGGGTCCTATTGGCCGTATATTAGCTCCATTACTGTTCTTGGCCATTTTATTTGCGGGCGTAACTTCAGCACTCGGATTTTTCGAACCGATGTTAAGTTCAACATCAGCTAAACTAGGCTGGTCACGTAAAAGAACAGCAACAGTATTGTCCATTATAGGCTGTGCATTTTCTCTACTTTTAACAACCGGAATAAGCAGCTATCTTGTTGGAATCATCGATTCATTTGTAAATGAATTCGGAATACTGATTTTAATAGGTATCCAATGTATTGTATTTGCATGGTACTATGGTATAGAACGTTTCCTTCCAGCTTTAAACGAAGCATCAACCTTTAAAGTTGGAAAAACATGGATGTTTGTAATTAAATACTTGCTGCCTCTTGTACTGATTGTGATGTGGGCAATTGGTATTATTCAATTATTCTCCTCTGCAAAGACATTTGAAATAATTGTCGATTTGATAATTATTGCTGCGGTGATGGTGTCTGCAGTGGTATTGACTAAAATTTATCCGGCCGGAGATAATTAATTATCTCCATTTCTTTATCTTTTTTTCTCTGAAATTACTTATCAAATAATTGTTTCTAGCTATACTTAAATTAATTTTAATCTGATTATTAGCCGAATTCTTCAACCTTATTGTAAATATTTTAGGCCATAGTTAAAATTTTAAAAAAAGTTTTCAGTTAATCTACATTAGGAGGATAATTTTTCCAGATTACTATTCTCCATTTGCAAGCTGAACTTCCTGGTAGGTTGCATATAATCCGTAAATCCAAATCAGGACGGTAATCTTGTTGAAAATATTAAATGTCCACATGCCTAAAACGTTTAAAACGACAACGGTTCCGAATAGTATTAGGCCCTTTTTAACATTTCCCGCATATGCTACTCCAAGACCTGTAAATAATATGGAAATTACCATTGCAATTTTAAGGTCCACATTACTCATTTCAATCCTCCATTTATATATGTAAACATTTATTATTCATTTTTAAAATAGTTATATGTAATCAGGTGATATTATGGATGATCAGATAATAGAAAAACTCGCCTGCCTGGAACATATTCAATGGCAGGAATGGGCTGGATCAGTTTATGGGGACCTCCGGACATTACTGGAAATCATCAATGAAAATGTGGATTTGAATGATTTGGATTCTGATAAGCTTGAAATATTTGAAAAAAACAGTAATCGTGTAAAAAATTGGCCTGAACTCATGATTGATTATTCTGACTTGTCTGAAGAAATGAAAGAAAAAGACCGCATTTATGCGCGCAAAGTCTATGAAATATGTAAAAAAGAGTTTGAATAGTTGTCCCGAGTCAAATCCTCAGGACAAACTTAAACTAAAAATTTTTTTTAGAGCAGCACAAAGTGCTACAAGTAATATTCTTTTTTAGCTATTATTTAAATTTTTATAAATAGTAATGTATTTTAATCAAGATGATTAATTTTTAATCATGAAAATCAAATTTTTAATTGCAATTCTTTTAATTTTGACCTCCGTCGGATTTGTATACTCTGAAAGTTATATGCCTCATGATGGTGTATTTGCATATAAGGAAGTTGAAAATCACACATTAAATGGGTTTAATTTTACAATCCTATCTGAATATAAGTTAGTTTACCAAAATACTACCCACATGTTTTTTGAAGGAAACAACAATACCTTGAATATAAGTGTCGAGGATAATAATAAAACAACTGATGATTATTCAACTGAGAATATGACAGCGTCTGAAACAACAATGCTGGGATCTGTTGAGGGAAATTTCGCTGATAGAAACGGCACTTACACCTTCTCATTTGAAGATAATGGCAAGCTGATAACCGTCAGCTCAAAGGACATGACCCTGATGATGGGAGTCATTGGAAAAGATTAACGGTTTTTAGTATTTGTAATTATTGAGAAATTGGGGCTATAATACCTCAATTTCATCCAATAAATCATAACTTGATGTATAAATGGTAACAAGCTTATTGTCTTTTACAAATGAAAAGGAATAGGCATCTGAAAGTTCATTATAATATCCATTATGGCCCATCATATTCTGCCTGTCTCCACCCATCTCTCTTGCAACATCATTTGCATCAACGTTATTGCTTGTTGCATACATCACATCAATTTCTATGAATTCGTCATTATGTTTCCAGTATTTTGATACATATTTGATTCCTTCATCAGTTTCATCAACTGTTAAACTGTTATCAGGGCTGAAATCTTGTGGAATGCTAAAATCTAACGTGTCTACCTGGACTTCCTGACTTGGGACGGGAGATAGCAAAGAAAATGCGCCAATACCCACAATAGCTATTGCGGCAATAACGGCAATGAGTATAATTGGATTTTTATATTTCTCTAAAAAATTGGTTTTCTCTTTTTCTGGTGTTTTTATTTTTGTTCCGCAGTTTTTGCAGAAATTTTCACTACTGCTTATTTTTTCACCGCAGTTTTTACAATATCTCATCGTATGTCTGTTGGATGCGATTTCCTTTCCGCAGTCGGGACAGAATTGGTCTGCATTATTAATGTTTGCTCCACAGTTTTTACAATATTTTTCCAATTACATCACCTTGGAAATATTTTTAATACATTTGACATATTTAAGTTATGTTTTTGGTGTTGTTTTAATTTTTCAAGTTCATATCAAAATTGATTTATATTACTTTATTTTATTTATAAATCCGATTATGATAAAAAGAATTTCATTTTGAATGATGATTGTGTCTATACAATGCATGTGATTTCTCTAAAAGATTTCAAGGCAAATGATATATTTAATAACTTTGAAGATAAATTACAAAATAATGATGTAATCACTGATGAGGATATTGCAGCACTTCAATTAATTGTCTATACTGATTTCGATGAAACAAAACTTGAAATTCTAAACAGGGCACGTAAATTATTTGAAGTTATTTCTGAAAAATTGGATTTGGATATCAACGAAAAAATTGCAATCATCTATTTGTTCAATGTTTTGAGTGCAAATATGTTGGATGCTCGTGAATATGGTCAATATGTGGAGGAAAATATTATGTTGCTTAACCCAGTTGAAAGATACATGAAAAATGAAGGCATTAAAGAAGGTATCGACAGAGGCATTAAAGAAGGTATTGACAGAGGCATTAGGGAAGGCAAGCTTGATGATGCTAGAAATATGCTTGATGAGGGTATTTCTCTTGAAAAGATTGTCAGGATTACTGGTTTGTCTGAAGAAGATATTTTGAATTCCAAGTAGGTTTTTTCATTCCAGATTATTTTTAAAGAGGTGCTAAATTTTATCCATTGGGTTTATATTTGGGTTGCTCATCAGATACCTAAATTTGAAATCATCACTTTAACTTACAAATTAAATAGGCTCATCATGCATCAGATGTAATATAAATTTGTCATTTTCAATAACATATATAATTTAGATTTGATAAATATTATATTTGAGGTGTAAATTTTTCATGAGATCTAAATTCATTTTATTTGTTCTTCTCATAATTGCTATTGTGGTTTTGGCTTGCTTGATGGGGCCGTTAATATTTAATTCCTATCAAAATCAAAAACAGGAGTCCCAACTGAATATCACAAGCAATATAACTCAATACAGGGAGGATAATTTCACTGTCAGGTTATCTGATATGAACGGCAATCCGATTTCAAACGAACAGATTCATATTGTAATGCTAAATGAATCTAAATCATTTGAGTATACTGCTGTAACAGATTCAAATGGGGTTGCATCGTTGAATTTAGAAGATAAAGAGTTTGGAAAATACACTTTTAACTGTACTTTTAATGGAAATGGTCAATTCAAGCCAACCAATACTATTCAAAGGATTGATCTTGTTCAAAAAGTTATAACAGCACCCGATTATGTAGAAGTAAATGCGACTTTAAATTCCTCTTACGCAGGCAATGACTCATATAGCGAATATATTGATACAGGCTCATATGAAAATGTCAGTCAGGGGTCATTTAACTACATTTCAGTTTAAAGTATTGTGCTGACATCATCCAAATTTAAAAATTGATAATTAAATACTGAAAACCATGCATAACTCAAAAGATTTAAATTGGGATGAGAAATTAAAAATCTCTACTGATATTTTTGATTTTTCACAGGAGGATTATCAGAATTACGGCTATGATCCGACACCATACCTAGTTTTAGAAAGATTGGTTCAATTGAATATATTGAAAAAGGAAGATGTTGTCGTTGATTATGGCTGTGGAAAGGGAAGAATAAGCTTTTTTATCAACAGCCAGGTTGGATGCAAGGTCATCGGTGTTGACCATAGTGAAAAATTACTTGAAATTGCCAACAAAAACCTGGAAAGCTATGGAAAAAATGATGATATAGTTTTTATCCACTCCAAGGCAGAGGATTACATTCCCGATGAGGCCAACCGCTTTTATTTTTTCAATCCGTTTTCAACAAAGATTTTCAGATGGGTATTAAAAAAAATTGAAGATTCCTATGAGAAAAATCCGAGGGAGATGCTTATCTTTTTTTATTATTCGACAATCGAATATAGGATGTATTTGCCAACCGAACCGAGACTGGAGCTGGTCAAATCACTGAATTTTGCTGCAGATGAAATAAATGACACTGTAGATGCTAAATTGGACATATTCCGATTTCATCCGATGAAATAACAACGAATTATTTTACAAAAAATATATTATTTTAAAAAAATATAACTATTTATTGGATAATATCAATTTTAATTTCAAATGGTGAAAAAATGTCAAAAATGCAAAAAATTGTGGAATCCGAATTAAGGCGCAAACATAGGCCCTACATGGATGATACGGATAAAGCTCATGAACATCTGGAAGAACGTTCCCAGGTTGAAGATGAAATATATGAATTGCCAAAATTAAGGTATCACACACCTGTCAGCAATAAATTAATGTTTAATTGTCAGATGGTTATTTTTAATGAAGCTGAAGATACTGATCATATTGTCATATATCTTCATGGAGGAGCATA
>NZ_JBGULU010000042.1:0-12892 GCF_045116495.1 Methanobrevibacter sp.
GATAGGGCAAAGAAGGCCTGTGAAATTGTTGAAAAGTTGGGAGGTGAAGCAATTCTTGCGCCGACTCTTGATTTGGAGCCTGTCAACACCGAATCCCTTAAAAATCTTGTTGCAAGAAAGGATGATCTGGACTGGATAATTTTCACATCCCCGACCACAATCGTTTCTCTAAACAAGTTCTATCCCGACTTTTTGAAAACTCTTGAATGCAAGTTGGCAGTCATCGGAAACAAGACCGGAAAGTTAGCCGAAAAACAGGGTCTTGAAGTTGATTTGATGCCCGAAGAGTTTACTGCAGAAGGATTGATTGAAGAGTTTAAAAATCAAAAGATTACAGGCAAAACCATCGGAATTCCAAGAACAGCATCTGCAAGACCTATTCTGCCCCAAGAGCTTGAAAAGCTTGGAAACGAAGTTATTCTTGCCGAAGCCTACAAGTCACTGTTTCCTATGGATGAAGATGCAGTCAAGGAACTGATCGGAAAGATTGAAAATAGTGAAATTGATGCAATTACATTTACAAGTCCCCTTACAGTTGAAAATTTCTTTGAAATAGCCAAAGACAAAGCAAAGCTTGCAAAACTTTTGAATGATAATCTGCTGACCGTCTGTATTGGTCCGATTACTGCAAAAGTCCTTGAAAAATATGGCGTTTCCTACATTTACCCTGATACTTACACAGTTCCGGACATGATGGAACTATTATTCAAAACATTGAAAGAAAGGTGAAAAAATGATTACCATATGGCCACAATATTTAGATAAGAATTTAAGTCTTTCCGAAGGCCGCAAAGTCTCAAAAGAACTTGCGGTAGCTGAACCTACCATTTCAGACATTGAAAGGGCTTTGAAAAGACTCGGTTTGAAATACACCATAGACAAGGAAAAAGCATACCCTGGAAAATGGTATGAAAAATCAGGAAGAATCCTTGTCGAATGGGAAGGAAAAAAATTGGAATTATTAAAGGAAGTTAGCCTGAAATTAAATGAAATTAAAAACTGATTATTATGGAAATACCACAATTAATGCAGGAACAATACCATCAGGCAAGAGAAATTATAGAAAATGCCGAAGACATTAAGGTCTACTCACATATCGACTGTGACGGTATCTGTTCAGGCGCAATACTATCAACCATACTGGACCGGCAAAATAAAGAGCATGAAATCGAATTCGTGAATCTGGATGTTCTCGACGATATTGAACTAACACATGAACTCACCATCTTTTCTGATTTGGGTTCAGGCCAGAACATTGACACAAATGCCAAGGAAGGCCAAAAAATACTAATTCTGGACCACCACCCGCCTTTAAGGAATCTGGATTATAAAGAAGGTAAAAACTACACCTATCTTGAAATCAATCCAATTCATCATGGAATTGACGGATCCTATTACGTTTGCGGCGGAGGATTGTGCTATTTTTTAGCTAAAGAATTCGGATACAGTGATTTAAGCTGGATTGGAGTTTTATCCGCCATAGGAGATATGCAGAATACAAAGACAGGTCATTTTGAAGGATTGAATGAAATCATCCAGCAGGATGCAATCGATGAAGGATATCTCGAAGTCATCAAAAGCGATTTGAACATTTACGGCAGAAATACAAGGCCATTATTTGTTGCTCTTTCCTATTTTAGTGACGTTAAACTGCCAATCACCAACAACACCAACGAGACCATGGCCATTTTAGAAGAGCTTGGAATTGATGAAAAGCATAACCGCAAAACATTGAATGAACTGACAAACGAAGAGAAGGGAAAACTTTTCAGATACCTCAGGGAAATGATAACAAAAGCAGTTCCTGGAAAATATGTGAGATACATTCCGCAATTAATCATCGGAGATGCATACACCTTCCTGAAAGAGGATCCTGACAGTTTCCTAAGGGATGCATCAGAGTTTTCAACAGCAATGAATGCATGTGGCAGGAATCATCAGGAAAAAATAGCTATGGAAGTTTTAAAAGGAGACAGATTTGTAGCGCTCGATGAACTTGAAGCCGTCAGCAAAGAACACAAACGCAATCTGGCACAATCAATTGAAAAGGTTGCGGGAAGCGATGATACCCACATCATTGAAATTGAAAATCTTCAATATTTTGACGGGGACGGAATCAAGCCCGAAATTGTTGGAACAGTAACCGGAATGATTTTAGGTTACTGCAACTGGAAAAAACCAATCATAGGTTTTACACAAACCGACAATGACGGTTTGAAGGTTTCCCTCAGATGCTCCAGACTTCTTTCATATGAAGGAATACACTTTGGAAACATCATCCGTGAAGTGGCCTCCGAAGTTGGCGGAAGCGGCGGAGGACATGCAATGGCATGCGGTGCATACATACCTATTGAAAATAAAAATGAATTCATCGAAATTTTCAATGACCGACTAATGGACAAAATATCTAATTAATTTATATATGATTAAATTTATAAATATAAATTAATCAAGTTTAATTGAGGAATGACTATGATGAAATCATTTAAAAAAAGGGGTGCACTTACACATTTTCAAATTTTAAGTGAGATATCTAAACAAGACCCGCACCTCAAACAAAAAGATTTGGCTAATAAATTGGGAATAACAATACAAGCAGTGTCTGAAAACATCAAAACATTAATAGAACAAGGTTATATCACTTCTAAAGACGGCAGATCACCTTATAAAATTACCCAAGCTGGTATTGATAAAGTTAAGAAAGATGCAATAAGCCTTAGAAAATATTCTGATTCTGTTTTGGAAACAATGAATCATTATAAAACTATTTGGCCAGCTATTGCAACAGAAGACCTGAAAAAAGATGATATTGTTGGATTATTCATGGAAGACGGAGTTTTATACGCTCATAAAAAAGAAGAAAATGCAACCGGTATAGTGCTAGATGACGCCGAAAAAGACATGGACGTTTCCCTAACAAACCTTACAGGGATTATAGACATGACAATAGGCGAAGTAACTGTTATAAACCTTCCAACAATAAAAGATGGCGGTTCCAAATCATGTGATTTGGATTTGGTTAAAAATGTATACGATAAAGGAACAAATGCTGGTGGAGAATTTGATAAAGTTGCTGTAGCAGGTACTGTTGCACGTGCTGTCGTAAATAAACTAAATTTACCTCTTGATATTGAATTTGCAGCTCCTCAAGCTACTGCAAATGCTGCACGTAAGGGCCTAAATGTTCTTGCAATTTGTGTAGGTGAAATGAGCAAGGCATTCACCCGTGAACTTGAAAATGAAAAGATAAAATTTAACATTATTGACGGAACTAAATAGCTATTCATTCCTAATTTTTTTTAATAACCCTGCAGCTATTTCTTCAGAGGAAATATCTGCAGAAGAATTATTTTTTATAACTTTTAAGTACTCATCCAAGTTTTCAGTTTTAATTGATTTTTTTACTTCATCCAAAACACGATTATTTTTAATATTCTCAATTTCAGCATCTGTTGGAATCTTCTTTTCAATAATTTTACCCTTAGATGCATTTTTTATATTATTGAAGTTAATATTATCTTCTTTTGAAACTAATGTAAATGCAAAACCGCTGCTTCCTGCCCTAGCGGTTCTTCCAATCCTGTGAATATGAGAATCATAGTTTTGAGCCACATCATAATTTATAATAAAGTCCAGGTTTGAAATATCCAATCCACGAGCCGCCACATCGGTTGCAACAAGAAAACGAACATTGCTGTTTCGGAATTTGTTCATCACCTTGTCCCTGACTTTTTGAGACATATCACCATGAATAGCTTCCGCAGAATAGTCTCTTTTTTTAAGGTTTTTGAAAACAAAATCTACACCTTTTTTTGTGTTTGAAAAAATTAGTGCAGAATCAATATCATATGCTTCAATCAGCCTCAACAAATCATCAAATTTATGCTTATGATTTGTTTTAAAAGCATATTGTGTGATTTTTGGAACATTTTGCTTTTTGTTGGCCACTTTTATAAATTTAGGATTATTCTGATAATTTTTAGCAATTTTTCTTATCTCCTGAGGTATTGTTGCCGAAAACATCAGAGTCTGTTTTCTATATTTGGCCTCATCTAAAATTCTCTCAATATCCTCTCTAAAACCCATATCCAACATTTCATCAGCCTCATCCAAAACGACCCTCTCAACACCAATCAAATCAAGATTACCTTTTTCAACATGATCAATTACACGGCCTGGAGTTCCAACAATTATATGTACTCCCTTTTTAAGGACTCTTGTCTGCTTTCCGATTGGCTGGCCTCCATAGACTGCCAAAACCTTAAGCTTTTTTACGTTGGCTCCAACTTTTCCAACTTCATCTGCAACCTGAAGGCACAGCTCCCTTGTCGGACACAATATAATTGCCTGAGGGGATTTATCATCAATGAATATGTTTTCGACAACAGGTATTGCAAATGCAATGGTCTTGCCCGAACCTGTTTGTGCCTGAGCAGTAATGTCTAAACCCTTCAGGATTTGAGGTATTGCCATTTTCTGAATTGGAGTCAATTCGTAAAATCCCATTTGGTCAATGGCCTTTTTAATTTCTGCGGATATGTTCAAATCATCAAAATTCATCATGTTAAATATTTGAAAAAATAGCTATATAATTAATTTGGTCTGATATGAATCCTGAGGAAATTCCTGCAAATACTTGAATACATCATAGGAATTGTTTAAAATTCCAGCTTCAGAGGTTCTTTTTTTGAAAATGCTCATTAATTTATTGTTATTTGGACTTGGAATTGAATAATCATTACCGTATTCTTCAATATATTTTTCCTTTAATCCCGGAAAGTGCTCATCAAGCTTTGAGTAGAAATATTCTCGGTTGCCGTCCCTTAGCGTCAGCCCCATCCCGTGGCAGAATATTCCTTTAACGTCATTATCAATGCAATAATCAAGTATGGCATTGATATTTTCTTCAGTGTCGTTGATGTATGGCAGTATCGGGCATAACCAGACAACGGTCGGTATTCCGGAATCCCGTAGGATTTCTAAGACTTCAACACGTCTTGATGTTGGACATACGTTCGGTTCCAATACGGAGCATAACTCATCATCCGCAGTTGTTAATGTCATCTGAACAACGACTCTTGACTTTTCATTAATCTTTTCAAGCAGTTCCAAATCCCTTAAAATCAGATCTGATTTTGTAATGCAGGTAAATCCGAATCCGTATTTGTAAATCAGCTCCAAAGATTTTCTAACATAACGCAAATGTTTTTCCAATGGAACATAGGGATCTGTCATTGCACCTGTTCCAATCATTGCCTTTGGCCTTTTTCTGAGTTCCTTTTTAAGCAAGTCTATAGAATTCTGCTTGACGGCAATGTCTTCGAATTTATGGTCCATTCCATATATTTCGCTTCGGGAATCACAGTATATGCATCCGTGAGTGCATCCCCTATACAGATTCATTCCGTTTTTTGAAGACAGAATCGATTTTGACGTTATGTAGTGCATGAAAATAGTTTTAGAAAATCAACTATATAAAAAGACACCTAGAGCATTTGAAAAGTATTTCACATACAAAATACATAATTAACATTATGGAACAAAAAAACATTAACGAATATGAAAAGGAATACTCAATTAAAAACCATCCTGACATAAAAGGTATTCAAATAATTGAAGGTAAAAACAATTTCCCCATTAGTTGGCTCAACAAACAGGGATACTGCGAATACCAGATATATCTCGAGAGCATAAAAGGTATTGAAACTGCAGCTACACCTGAAATGACACATGGCAGCGACATCCACAACCAGCTTGAAAACATTTTCAAACAGGACGCAACACCAACAAGCTTTGAAGATGCAGTTGAAGCTTCAAAGGAGAATGCATTAATGTCAAGGGAATGTTTCGTGATTGCACCGGAGCTTGGAATCAGAGGATACATTGATGAGATATGGATGAAACCAGATGAAATCGTGATAATTGACGACAAACCGGGTAGAACACCCTACCAATCAACAATGAACCAGGTAAGGGCATACTGCCTTGCATACAAAAGCATGACAAATGACGAAAGGCTGATTAAAGCTGCCTTAAGAGAAAGGGGAACTTCCAATCTCTTCTGGATTGAAGTGTTCACACCAGAAGTTGAAAATCAGATAAAATTCACAATTGACAGAATGCAGGGCCTTTTAGATGGTACAAAACCATTCATTCCAACTAAAAACCCGAACAAATGCAGGTCATGCAGATACAAACGCTACTGTGAACATTACAAGAGAGATTAAATATGGACAAAAGGAAAATATCGGCTGTCCTGCTGATAATATTTTTAATAACAATAGGTTTTACAATAGTCAACCTGTTTTTGGACGAACCGAATACCATTGAAAATAAGACAGGTACGCTGACAGTTGGAAACAAGACTGTTAACTATGAAAATGCAGGAAAATGTGTTGACGTAATTGATGGAAATACAATTCAGGTGTATGGTGTTGGAAAGGTTCAGCTGGTCCAAGTCAAAACTCCACAGGTAAATGAATCAGGATTCAGTGATGCCAAAAAGTTTGTTGAAGATAAATGTCTTGGAAAAACAGTTTATTTGGATATTGACAATGCACAACCTAAAGACAAGTATGATAGAACACTGGCTATCGTATATACTGATTCAGATGACATCAACAGGGAACTGATAGAAAATAATCTTGCGGAAATTTCCTATTTCGAGCCAAGTGAGTTTAAAAAGGGTGAAATTTAGTTAGACAACTCTGTTTAAACCTAAATAAATTTTATTTTTCTTATAAACCTTGTCTAAAATTTCATTCCATTCATCAACAGTGATGTGTCCCTTATTTGGAATTAGATTATCCAGTGATGATTCATTCAAGTTTAAAATGTCAGCCAAAACGTAGGATAAAGTTCTGCCAGTCAGGGACAAATCATAAGGGTCATAACCTGTCACGGCCAAAACCCATACATTATCTTTTGATGAGCTATTATACTCGCTTCTTAAAGTTTCAAACCAGCTTGCTATCTTTGCATAATTTTCGCCGACGCTGATATAATAATCCTCGCCCGAAAATTCTACATTATTGCATGCATCAGCTATTTTTGCCTTAAGTTCTGGAGAGTCCAAATCAAGCTCATACTCATTATTTGTGATGGTGTCCGACAGATAGTTTTCAATTTCCTTTTTGTTTTTAAAATAACCTATAGGTTCCAGTCTATCGGGGTCTCTGTCACATAAATCATAGATTAAATCCTCATCAACGTCGCAGATTTCATATCCTTCTAACTTATGAGATTTATATTCCTTAAAATCTATGCAATAGTTTTCTAAATCATCCTTATTAAGATACCATAGAACTTGGACTTTTTTAATCATAATACTCTAAAATATTTGAAAATATGATATTTAAATCATATTTACAACAACGGTTCTTGTAATGTTTGCGAATAACCTATCAGAATTCATTATTCTGCCAATAGCCCAGTCGAAAATTATAGGAATCCAATAAACTTTAGTCAAGTTACGTACGATTGCCTGAGCCCAGTTAATGTTGGCACCATTTCTGGATCTGACTTCCAAATACATTAATGATTTGCCGATGGTGGCTCCTTTTGATTTTTCAAGGAATATAAAATAGATTAACTGTATTATTGGAAGTAGATAAGGTAAAATGCCATAAACTGATATGATATCCACCGGGTTAAATATTAGAGATAACAGATATGAAATTATCCACATGAATGCGGATATTACAAAAAAATCAATTACATATGCATAAATTCTTCTTGAAAAAACACTTGCCATTTTATCACCTTAACAAACTCTCGGAACTGGATCAGCTATAGGAGCTTCAAGGATTCTTTCACCGCCTATAGGGGTGTTTATAACCACATAATCTCCTTCAACAACTTCACCAATTATTGCTGCATTTTCACCATATTTTTCACTGCGAATAGCTTCAAGGATTTCTTCGGCCTTATCTGCATTTACACCCATAACAACTTTTCCTTCGTTAGCTACTTCAAATGGGTCAATGCCTAACATTTCAGATACTGCATGGACTTCTTCACGTATTGGGATTGCATCCTGTTCAAGAACAACACCAACACCTGCTTTTGAAGCCATTTCATTAATAGCATTGGCAAAACCACCGCGAGTAGGGTCCTTCATTGCTGTAACTCCCCCAACATCCAAAGCCTTTTTAATAATGTTCCACATAGGGGCTACATCAGATTTTAAATCTGTTTCAAATCCGAATCCTTCTCTAAATGACATCAAGCTCATTCCATGGTCGCCTAAACTGCCAGTAACAATGATTTTATCACCAACCTGCAGGGTTGAATCACGAATTACCTCTCCTTTTTTTGCAATTCCTATTCCGGTAGTTACCATTACTATGCCATCCAGCTTATCCTGAGGCATTACCTTTGTATCACCGGTAATTACTGCTACATCAACCTCTTCACAAGTTTCATTTAATGATTTCATGATTTTGTCCAAATCATCAATTGGAAAACCTTCCTGCATGATGATTGCATTGGAAATAGCCAATGGGCGTGCTCCCATTACAGAAACGTCATTTATTGTTCCTGCAGCTGAAATTCTACCAATGTCCCCTCCAGGGAAAAATAACGGATCGATAGTATGACCGTCTGTGGTGAAAACAATCTCCCAATCTCCTAGAGGGATGGAAGCTCCATCATCTAATGCATCTAAACTAATACCACCATTTACGCTTTTTTTAGTGATATTATCCAATACGGTGCTAGCAATCAAATTAGCCATTACTTCTCCACCAGCACCATGATTCATACTAATTTTATCATCTGACATTATATCTCCTAAATAAATTATCAATATATAATATGTGAAAACAAGTATATAATTATAGTTAATTTTTGAAAAAAAGTATTGAAAAAAATAGTTGAAAATAAAAAAAAATAGAAAGTTTAAGTTGAAAACTTAAATTAATACGCCGTTGATAACACCGTGTTGACCAGGTCTGGAAGTTACTTTTGCATTACCTTCAGGAGTTTCTACGATAGCACCTTTAGTAATGATGTTCCTTCTTACGTAGTTAGGGTTTGCGGTGTTTTCGATTACACCAAGAATTTCTAATACTTGGGTTTTACCGTTTGCGTCAGTAACATTGATTTTATTACCAGTAGCTAATCTGAGTTTTTCGTTTCCGCCACGGGTTCTGATTTTTCTTAATTTTTTATCATCTAATCTAGTTTCAGCAGGATCTCTTCCTAATTCAGATTTCCTTTTTCCACGGTGTGCAACATTTCTTGCACCTGATGGACTTCTTGTTGATTTTCCTTGAGAAATTGCCATTATTTCACCTAAATAAATATAATTAATAATATAATAATCGCAGTCTATAATTCCCTTTCAATTAAACTGTCTGCAAGATAATTAACAGATTAATTTTTGAGAGCAAAAAAGAGCATTATAGAATAATGATAATAAAATATTACTCTATCATTATATATAAATGTTTTATTTTTCAGCTAAAAATAGTAAAAATTAGGATTTGTATTTAGAAATAAAATCATCCAATAACTTGTCGAAATCCTCTTCGGAAATACTTTCATCAGAGGATGCATTAATAAGTTCTTGAATGTCTGACTCGCATGCCTTATCTCCAACAAATTCCATCAGAAATTCCCTCAAATCCTCATCGTCAATGTAGGGTTCTGCAGGTTCACACATATCATGCTGTTTTTCATCATCATAAACATAGTAAGGAACTTTCTCCATAAAACCACCTAGTCAAAATCCGGAAATTCATAATAAACTATCTCATAGGGATCATCGTCAAAATACCATTCGTTAGGTTCAGTCATTTCATCATCATCGTCAAGCATCAATTCATCATCAATGCCATCACCTTCAACTTGAATTACAATATTGACATCTTCACCCAGAGACTCCAGGTCTATTCCCAATTCATCCAAATCTATTTCCAACTCACCATCCTGCATTGCCTCCTCAGGCACCACAATAACAATTTCTTCAACTGAATTAACGTCAATATCCTGGTTTTTCAAATTATTTACCTCCATAATGCCGATTGTAGTTGCTTTTAAATTGTGATAGAAAAGCCAAAATCTGATTAACTAATATTATTTAAAAAGTAGTATTTAAAGATTTAAAAATAGAGAGTAACGTTAATAGTTACTGTCTATTTCAAATTTGATGTCGGGAATTCCAAACTCATTTTTGCATTTGACTGAGCAGATTTTTAAATTTTCAATAAACATTGTAAAAATCAGACAGATGCCATCACAGTCAATGCCAATCCTGACATTGGAGTTTTCCAGAATCTGTTTGGACACGTTCAATACTTCAGAGGCATTGTCGACCAATACTGAAGAGGGCAGGTTGTCCTTGTCAATAGATAGGAAAATGCCTTCGGAAATGCCGTAGTCAGCACAATATCCCATTTTGCCGTCGATTTTTCCAACGAATGTATCGTTTACTTCATCATAACTTGATATCAATCTTTCTTTTTCCATGTAATCAACCTCACTTATAGTTTACAGTCCATACAATATTTAGATTGTCCAAGAGCATTTGATAAGTAATATTTGAGATTTTTGACTTAAATAAGATAATATTGAGGCAATTAAATTGATGCGATACGGCAGAATTGATTTGAAAACAAATATTAAGAAGATAGAATATACTAATAGTAGGTGAAAAATTGGCTGAAGAAACCCCCGAACAATTAGCTCTTGAAGCTGAAATTAAGGAGCAGGCTCTGAAATTCATAACATATCTTAATTCAACCCTTCCTGAAAGCATGGAACTTGAATACGAAGGATTTTACAGAAGAGGCTTTTTTGTAAGCAAAAAAAGATATGCAGTTATTGAAGATGGTGAAATCATAGCCAAAGGACTGGAATTAGTTAGAAGAGACTGGGCACCAATCGTTAAAAAAACTCAAGAAGAAGTATTGATGGCAATTTTAAAGGAAGGTGATTCTGACAAAGCCATTAAAGCCGTCAAGAAAGTTTTAAAAAGAATTAAAAAAGGGGAAGTTGACAATAAGGAGCTCATCATACACACCCAAATCACCAAGCCGCTTGACCAGTACAAGCAGGTCGGACCCCATGTTGTTGCTGCAAGAAAAATAGAGGAGCACGGCATTAAGGTAACAAGAGGAACCATCATACAGTACATTATCATTAAAGGAAAAGGATCCATTAGCCAAAGGGCAGTTCCTTATGAATACAGTGAAGGTTATGAGTATGACAAGGACTACTACATCAACAATCAGCTGATTCCTGCAGTTGAAAGAATCATGCATGCCTTTGGATATTCAAAAAGTGATTTGGAAGACCTTGCCCGTGGCGAAGTTCAGCAAAGTCTGGATGCATTTTTCTAAAAATTTAAATATTCATAAAATTAAAATTAGATTTATATGATGAACAATGATGACCGTGTTGTTTTTTTCGATATAGACGGCACATTACTTGACACAACTAATTTTGCTGAAACCGCAAGAAAAGCAGCTATAGGAATAATGGTTGACAATGGCTTACCATTGGATAAGGATGAAGCATATGGTGTTTTAAAAACTATCATACGTGAAAAAGGATCCAATTATGGGAAACACTTCAATGTATTGACACAGGTTGTGTTAGGCCATGAAGATCCTATGCTTGTGGCTCTTGGAATGACTACCTACCATAACGTTAAAATGGCTCTTTTAAGACCATTTCCAGAAACCATAGACACTTTAATTTATCTTAAAAGTCAAGGTTACCGTTTAGCTGTCATTTCAAATGGAATTACAATCAAACAATGGGAAAAGCTCATCAGACTTAATATCAACTCATTTTTTGATCAAGTAATAACCTCTGAAGAAGTTGGAAAAGAAAAACCCGACAAACTAATCTTTGATGTTGCACTTAGAAAAATGAATGGAAATCCTGAAAAATCAGTAATGGTTGGAAATAAATTCAAAGCAGATGCATTGGGTGCAGTAAATGCAGGTTTAAGTGCAATTTTAGTAAATTCAGACATTACAGAAGAAGATAGAGAATACATTAAAAAAGAACAATTGGACATTACTATTGCTGAAGATATTGGTGATATTAATACTATACTCTAAATCACCAAATTTTACTTATTTTTAAAAATCAAGTTCCAAAGTTACAGGACAGTGGTCAGAGCCGTAAATATCTGAGAGAATTTTTGCTGATTTTACATTGTCTCTGATTTCTTCATTTACAAAGAAGTAATCCAGTCTCCAGCCGGAATTCCTTTCACGTGCTTTGAATCTGTAACTCCACCAGGTAAAGTTGCCTTCACCCTCATCAAACATTCTGAAAGTATCAACAAAGCCGGCTTCCTCAAGCTGGTCCAGCCATGCACGCTCTTCAGGAAGATAACCGGATTTTCCCTCACAGTTTTTTGGATTGTAGACATCAATCGGATTGTGAGCAATATTATAGTCACCTGTAATGACAAGGTTTTTACCTTGATTTTTAAGCTCGACCAATTGCCTTAACAGTTCATTGCAGAATTCAACTTTAAAATCAAGTCTCATTCCATCCTTGCCGCTGTTCGGGAAGTAAATATTGAACAATATAAAATCTTCATACTCAATTTTCAAAACTCTTCCTTCATTGTCAAGCTCTTCGATACCAAGACCCTTGGTAACGCTTAAAGGTTTGATTTTGGAGTATGTGCCAACTCCGCTGTAACCTTTCCTTTCGGCTTCATTGTAAAACTTGTGGTAATCATCAATTTCGGCCAATTTCTTTGGAATCTGTTCCTGGGTAGCCCTAACTTCCTGAAAGTTAATGATGTCTGAATCATCATCTTCAAACCAAGTCCAAAAATCATCTTTTTTGGAAACTGCTCTAATTCCATTTACATTCCAAGAAACCAGCTTGATTGACACTATAATCTAACCCCTTGATCGATTGG
>NZ_JBGULU010000043.1:0-2188 GCF_045116495.1 Methanobrevibacter sp.
TATTTTTTCCAGAAATTCCATCGCCCATTTTTTCGTGAACCCGGTCGAATCCTTTCCAACAAGGAAAATTCCCTTCTTTTGAATATCCGCTGAAACCCTTCTTGCACGGTCAACCTTATTCTCTCTTGAGTTACCAGTTCCTGTAGTGAAACCTCTTCGGTTAAGCTCATCAATAATTAATAATCCGAAGTTTTTACCTGTGCTTCCGTCGAGTTCAATGTATTGAACATCTGACTTGTCACGTGCTGCAGTATTGAGGATTTCATTAATCAAGTTTCTTGACTCAAGCTGAAACTCATATGAGTCCAGGATGTAAATGTTGCCGTTTAGATCTTTAGCAAGCATGACTCCAGCAGTATAATCCGGATCACTTCCTTTCAATCTGTCATCGTTCAATACTTCAGTAGCTGCAAGATCCCAATATCTGATAATCCGAACTATTGGAATTTTCAGGTATTCATCATATGAAATCAAATGGAAGTCCGATTCATCGAATAGCTGGCCTTTAACACTGGCATACCAGTTACCGTTCATTAACTGCTCACGTGTTACCCTATCCAATCCCATCAGGTATTCCTCATAATCTTTTCTATCCAAATAGACATTATCCAGATAACTGGAGCTAATGAATCTGATTTGAGATTTGTCTTGGATGTCTTCATCAATTTTCTCAATGAATCTTTCACGAACCCATTTGTTTCCACGCTTACCTGGATTACTTGATGCCATTAATTGTGTTGGAAGCTTATTGTCTTTTGTTTTCCTTACTCTTGACCTCATATAGATATATTTAAACCTTTCCAATTGTGTCAGCTCATCAATTCCGATAAATTGATATTCAGAACCCTGATAAGTATCCAAATCATTGATGTTCCTTAAATATCCGAAAGTTAATGAATTTCCATTTGGAAATGTCCATGAATGTTCGGTTCCATCCCACTTTGGTTTGATGCTTGCATTATTCTGAATTTCCTTTCTGTTTAACCATTGACTAGCTTTGTGAATTAAAGCTCCTTTACGCTTCAGGTCAGATAATGTACGTCTCAAGATTAACGCATGGTATTCATTTGCATCATCCTGAACATAAAACAATGCCCTCATTAACAGACTGGTGGATTTACTACCTCCGGCAGCCCCACCAATCAAAACTTCCTTTTCACTAGCCAATATCATCTCAGCCTGCTTTGGAAATGGAGAGAATGGAATATATGGATTTTCATATACACACTTCTGAAGGATGGCCTTATCTTTAGCACTGAGATAGAATTCATCGTTTTCATTGTACATTGTTATCGTCTATTTGTTTTGCAAGGATTTCAATTTCATTCATAATGTCCTTTTGTGAGATTTCAATTTTCTTGTCCTCTAACTCTAATACACGATTTTTGAAGAGTCTATCCATTTCATCTTTGAATAATCTGTTTTTAGCTTCAAATGCCTTAACGGACAATTCCAGATATCTGATTTTCAGTTCGGTAATATCGATTAAATATCTGGCCAGACTTTTTTCATTGGCATTGTATCTTACTTCCTGATCCAGCTTTTCAAAATCAATCTCAAGGCCAACTGCATTTTTTGTAATTTTGTCTAAATTTTCCAAACCTGTTTTAATGTCTGTGACCTGTTGCTGGAGAATAGAATCAATAGCCAAATCTATATTGTCCTCATGAACGTTATTGTCGGTTATCTGTTTTTGTGTGATTGCCCTGTTTGTCAATGCATCTTTTTGTCTGGCTCTTGAGTCTTTATCATTATCTGTTAGATGATATTTCTTTTTGAATCTTGAAAATGTTGCTCTGCTTACTTCAAGTTTGTGTTCCTCATCCAGCCATCTTCTTACACTTTCATCTGTTGCTCCTTGAGTTTTCATTACCTGTATTTCATCCAGGAGTGTTTCTAGGAAATCTCCTTTTGTTAGCTTCAGTCCTGCTTTGAATTCCTTAAATGTTGTGAGTGAAACTTCACGGCCATATTTTGTTTTTAGGAGTTCTATGATTTCCTTGTTGCTCATTGCCTTCCTGCAGCAGTTGATGATTTCCTGTTCGTGACGATCTAAAAAATAATGAATATCTGAATTTACTCTGTCCATGGTGATGGTTCTCCTATAACTCCCTTAATTCTCTTTCAAGTTCCTGTTTTCTCTCTTCAATTAACTTGTATTCCCTTTGTTTCATAATCCTTTCATAAT
>NZ_JBGULU010000044.1:0-9797 GCF_045116495.1 Methanobrevibacter sp.
GCCATACGGGTTCCTATAATCTGACCTCTTCCAATATCATCAATTGTTATTGTATTTTCAATTGTTTTTCCTTCAACACTTTCAACACGTACATCAACATCTTTTCCCTGTAGCAGTTCTTTTAGAAGGAACCCTCCTCCATAATTAGAATCTTTTATTGAGTGTGTTGTTCCATGAAGAATTACATCCAAAGACCCTAGCCATTCATTAGGACATGGGCCTGCATAAGCAGGTATTCCATTCAGGAACACTTCACGGGCTCTTATAAATTCTCCAGGAGGCGATACAATAAAGTTCAGTATTGCCGCAGTACCGCTCATTACGCCACAGGTTCCTGCAGTAACCACATCCACTTCATCGAAACTCGGAGTGTCACCCTTTTTTATGAGTTTTTTAAATTCTTCTGCCGTATATATGTTGGCTTCGCCGTCTTCAATCTTCTGATTGATTTGACCAATAGTTCTAGTTGTCAATTTTTTACTCTCCCAATTGTTTTAACTACCAACGCCCGAGTTAATACAAATTATATTTTGCCAACTGTATCTCCTCTCAATCCCTGTCTTAAGGTTTCAAGAGAAGTTATGTCATCACTGGAAACATTGCCTAAGTTAACAGTGTTTCCAAGTTTGAGTATGAAAAAGACCTGTTGGTCTTTGTTTGGAGCTTCCCATAATATTTTGTCTGCATCGATTTTATCTAAAATTATATCTATTTCATCTTCCTTGGCATTTCCTGCCTTATCAAAAATGCCTATGTTTTTTCCACCTTCCCTTGCTTCAACTATAACAAGTGAAGATCCTGCATTCAATTCTTCCTGCATGTATTGAATTCTTTCATCCAATGTTAGTTCCTTATCCAATTCAGGATTTTTCTTACCTACTTCGGATAAAACTTCAAATCCTTCCTGTTTTGCTCTTCTGATACAGTTCAATTTATCATTATGATTGATATTTGTAGATCCGTCTGATATTTCTATAGCTGGAAAACCCAGTTCACGGGCTTCTTCAAAAAATTCTGTCAGCTTATGATTCATATAAGCGAGTTCAAATAATGTTCCTCCTGTATAGGGAGTTATATCATGATTTTTATACATTTCTACTTTGGCTTTTATTATGTCCTGTTCATGTACGATTGAGGTTCCCCAACCGAATTTCAGATAGTCCACATATTCTCCGGAAATGTTCATTAAGCTTTCGGCAGTTTCAAGGCCTAAACCCTTGTCCAAAACCATTGTTATGCCTTTACTTCTCGGTTTTTGTTCTCGACTTTTTGCTAAAAATTCAAAAGATTTCAAAATATCACGCGTGTTATTTTAATTTGTTAAATTATAAATAATAACTAATAGTATTTAAATCTTATTAACACTTTGCTTTTATGCTAAAAAAAAGTTAAAAAATAAATTTAGAAAAAAAATTAAAAAAAAGATTAGTCAGCACGAAGTTCATCTTCAGACCTTTTAACTAAATCTGAAAGTGAATTGCGGACATTCTCAGGAATAGAATTATCCTCTTTATCAGCTATTACCTGAGCAATAATTTTACACAAAACAAAAATAGCATGTTTATGCTCCGCTTTTGTCTTATGAATATGATGTGGGCTAATTTTAAGTGTGATATATTCACTGCAATCGTTGGTAATTTGGTCATCTTCTGCTAAATATTTTAATACGTATACTAAAAATTGATGTAATTGAATCATTTCGTCTTTGTACATATATATCCTTACCCATTTAACTAATTTCTTTTAGTTAAAAAATAACTCCGATTTTTTGTATAATTTAATATTGTAATTTAATCATATTTAAATATTGCATTAAAAATAATTTACAAACACCAATTAATCAAATATTCTTCAATATTTCTTAAATATTCCTTTATAATCATATTAGTTTTTTAAAAATTGGTCACTACAGATAGATTTCATAAAGCAAACTTTACAGTTATGAATGCAAATTCACTATTATTAAATTAATAATACTATAAACAATAGGTTTATACAAACATCTATAATTTAAACAAAGCTCAGTTTCATATTTCAATAGCCTTGTTTTGAACCTTCAACAAACTCACTTGTCTCAACAATTTTTGGAAGTTTACCGACAGTTCCAACATTTTCACCGCAAATAATCAAGGCCCCCTCAAAAAACTCTTTATAGTTATCCGCACATTCAAGAGCATTTACAACCATGTCTTCACTGTACTCTCCAACTACGCTATTAGCTATCCTTGTTGCAAGACCATCACATAATGAAGCCGATTTACCAATTACAGTAACACAATCTGCCTCACCAAAGCTTATTGAATGACCGATTTTTGCCGATGAAGTGCAAATTCCCAATGGATTTCTTCTTTTTTTAATCTTAAATGCGATATTGTTTCCCAAAACATCATTGTTTGAATAAATTCCACAAAAAACATCCCTATCATTAACAACCGCAATATCACCACCATTTTCCACTATGGAATAAACTGATTCATGATCAATCAAATAGTTTAGAGACAGTTCTGAAATTGTTCCGGCAACACATGCCATCGGACCGACATCAGCCAAATTAGATGACTCATACATTTTAAAAACAATTGGTGAGAGATTACCATCAGGGATTTTAAGCGGTTCAATAGCTAATGAAAACTCATTATTTCTACGAATATGCTCTTTTAAATCCTGCCTGATATTGAAAATATATTTTTCCAAATAATGATTTGTCAAATCAGTCGTTAATCTTATATGAGTCTCATCTATGTCGATTTGTGAAAAATTCATGATTAATTATTAAACTTTTATATTAATTAAAGTATATCTATAATTATGAAAGCTCTAAACAAAATGCTTTGTTTGGTTGATGGTGAACACTACCTGCCTGTCACCCAGGAAGCGATAGATACATTGAATAACTTAGAACACACCGATATAGCTGCTGCAGTATTTATAGGAGGAACAGAAAAACTTAGAGATGAATCCGAAGAAACATATTCTGAAAAGCTAGGAGTTCCCGTTCAATTTGCAAAAGACAAGGACATTCCATATGACATTATCGTTGACATGATTAGAAAATATGATATTGATACAGTTATGGATTTAAGTGACGAACCAATTTTAGACTATTCGAAAAGATTTAAGATAGCATGCAAAGTTTTAAACGAAGGAATAAGCTATGAAGGTCCTGATTTTAAATTTGAACCAACATCACAATATGACGTGATGAAAAAGCCTTCAATCACCATTTTAGGAACCGGAAAACGTATCGGGAAAACCGCAGTTTCCGGATTCGTATCCAGACTTATTGATAAAAATGGATATGAACCATGTGTTATTGCAATGGGAAGAGGAGGGCCTGAAGAGCCCGAAATAGTGCATGGTGAAAATTTGGAAATTAATGCCAAATTCCTACTTGAACAATCCGAAAAAGGAGTTCATGCCGCAAGTGATCATTGGGAAGATGCGTTAATGAGCAGGATTTTAACCATCGGATGCAGGCGTTGCGGTGGCGGAATGGCCGGAGAAGTATTTTTAACAAACATGAAAAAAGGAGCAAGACTAGCTAATGAAGTTGATTCAAAATTTGCAATATTTGAAGGCAGTGGAGCTGCAATACCTCCAATTAAAACCAATAAAAAAATCGCACTTATTGGAGCTAACCAACCTATTGAAAATCTTACAACATATTTTGGACCTTACAGAGTAGGATTGGGTGATTTGGTAATATTGACAATGTGTGAAGAACCGATGTGCTCAAAAGAAAAAATAAAACAAATCGAAGATTTTGTAAGTGAAGTCAATCCGGATGCAACTGTCATCTCAACTGTCTTTAGACCAAAACCTTTGGAGGACATTTCAGGCAAAAAAGTATTATTTGCTACAACAGCACCTGAAGATGTTAAAGACAAGTTGGTTGAGTATCTGGAATCAAATTATAACTGTGAAATTATTGGAACAACATCACATTTATCAAACAGGCCGCTACTGAGGGAAGATATGGAGAAATATATGGATAAGGCTGACGTTATGCTCAGTGAACTTAAAGCCGCTGCAGTTGATGTTGCAACAAAAGACGCCATAGCTGCAGGTCTTGAAGTGGTTTACTGTGACAATATCCCGATAGCAATAAATGATTCCTATCCTGATTTAGCGGAATCCGTTTTAAAACTGGTCGATTCAGCAATTGATGATTTTAACAAATCATCATAACTTTATATTTTTTTAGAATTTAAATAAAAATAAATAAAATATTAACTAACACTAACTAACTATAGAAAAAAAGAAAATTATAAACGATTATAATTCAATATTATCCTAATAATTTTAAAATTTCGAGACCCAAATCAGTATTTTTATATAATCTGCCTTTGCGAGCATCCTCATTCAAACATACGACTAAATCATTTTCTTTTAAGTCTTTAAGTACATTAGATACATGATTTGTTCTCAAACCAATGTCCTCAGCAATTGCAGATGGGATTTTTATTGATTCGCCAATACTTTTTATTATATTGGTTCTGTATTCAGAGGCCATTACATAACCCAATATTTTAAAAATCTCATCGTTATTCATATAACTTAATATGTTTTGCATTCCTATTAAAAATGTTTGTATATTTATACAATTATTTAAACATTTTTAACAACATTTTATGCAATGTTAAAAAAATAAAACTTAATAAATATTACAATCATAATAGATAAATAATGAAAACTATAGCAATTGGAGTAGGAAAAAATAAAAATATTACCAAAGCGCTGGAAATCTTCAAAAATAGATACCCCATAGATACAAAATTAATACAAACTGATGATGAACTGGTTAAATCAATTTTAGATGAAGACATCGATGCAGTTGTTAGAGGATCACTTCCGGCATCAGGTGTCATCAAGGAAGTCAAAAAATATTTTCCGGAAATTTCAAGGGCAACATTTGTCCATGGAGAGGAGCATGAATTTTTATTAACCCCTGTTGGAATCGATGAAGGCACAACCATTGAAGATAAATTGAAAATTGCAATAAATTGTGGGGAATTCTTAAGAAAACTTAACAAAGAACCTAAAATAGCCATTCTTGCAGACGGTAGAAAGGGAGATTATGGAAGAAGCGAAAAAATCTCCAAATCCATTGATGAAAGCGAACAATTAACACAATTGATAAAAGAGAATACTGATTTTGAAGTTAAGAATTATTATATTTTAATTGAACAAGCTTTAAATGAAAATTGTAATGTTATTATTGCTCCTGATGGAATAATTGGAAATATTATATTTAGAACACTGATTTTAGTAAATTCCTGGCCTAGCTGCGGTGCAGTGACCTTTGGAATTAACGGAATATACATCGACACCAGCCGTGACCAAAGTGTAGAAGGGTACCTCAGAAGTTTAATTTTTGCATACAAATTGGCTAAACTTTAAAAAGTTTAAGTCACATAAATAATATTAATATATTACTTTAAGGGATAAAAAATGGCAGAAAATATACTTTATAGAATATATGAATGGTATATATCAAGGGATTTGGTTCCAGAGAAAATGCCAAAGCATGTAGCTATAATTATGGATGGGAACAGACGATATTCCAAACTCCAAGGAAATGTAGACGTTTTAAAAGGACATGAACTTGGAGTAGACACTTTAGAGAATGTTCTCGACTGGAGTATCGAACTTGGAATTGAAATAATAACTGCCTATGCATTTTCAACAGAAAATTTCAACAGACCAAAACATGAAGTTGACGGATTAATGAGACTGTTCGTGATAAACTTCAAAAGACTGGTCGACCATGAAAAAATACACAAAAACGAAGTAAGAGTAAAAGTTGTAGGTAGAACTGAACTATTGCCGGATGATGTAAAGGAAGCTATAAGAGAAGCTGAAGAGGCAACAAAAAATTATAATAAACGTTTTTTTAATTTAGCTATCGGATATGACGGCCGTTTGGAAATCATAGATTCATTCAAAAAGATTATTGAAGAGGTGCAGGCAGGCAACATTTCAATTGATGATGTCGATGAAGAACTTGTAAGTAAAAATCTCTATACTGCAGGTTTGGCAGACCCTAATTTGATTATAAGAACCAGCGGCGAAGAGCGTTTAAGCGGATTCCTTCTATGGCAATCTTCATACTCAGAACTTTATTTCTGTGAAACATTATGGCCGGAACTTAGAAAAGTTGATTTTATTAGAGCCATCAGATCATATCAAGCCAGAGATAGACGATTTGGAGCATAAAACATGATTGATACTCATTGCCATATAGATTTTGAAGATTTTGATGAAGACCGTGAAGACGTAATTAAAAGAGCCCAGGACAAATTAGATTATGTTGTTGCATCAGGTTTTAACAAGCAAAGTAATGAAAATGTCTTGAAACTCTCAAAAGAATATGATGGATTTATTTACCCTACTTTTGGTTTTCACCCCGTCAGTTCTCAAAATTCAACTGATGAAGAGTTGAAAGATGCTCAAAATCATTTAATAGCTAATTTAGATAATATTGTTGCAGTTGGCGAAGTCGGAATGGATTACTATTATGTTACAGATAAGGCTTTGCGTGAAAGACAGCAGGAAATATTTAGAAGCTTTCTACAGCTGGCCAATGATTATAAAGTTCCTATTGTGATGCATGTAAGAGACTGTGAGAAAAAAGCCGTGAACATCATTGAAGATTATGATGATATACCTTATTTTGTCTTCCACTGCTACGGAGGCAGCCTGAAAACTGCAAAAAGAATAATGAACAGGGACAATTGTTTTATGAGTTTCTCCACAATGCTCTGCTATTCACAGCACCATCAGGATTTAGTTAAAAAAATCGACCTTGACTATATTTTAACTGAAACAGACAGTCCTTATTTGGCAATGACAAAAGAAGAGAGAAATGAACCATCCAACGTTGTTAATGCAGTTCATAAACTAGCTGAACTTAAAGAAATAGATGTCAGTATTGTTGATGAAATAACCACCAACAATGCCCGTAAAATATTTAAAATTTAATTTTTTTTATGCAAGATAAAATGTTCAATAGTGAAGAGTGTAATTCAAATTGATTAACACGTCATTGTTTTCCTTTACCGCTTCGATTTCAAATTCGAAATCTGTGAAATCCTGCATGACCAATTTAATTAAATTCCATTCCAAAATAGAATCGTTTAAAAATATTGTAAACTGGTTTCTATCAATTCTGACTTCTTTTCGGCAGAACAGTTTAAATGCATAGAAATATAATTCCAACCTGAATATCAAATCCTGTTTATCTCCATTTCCGTTGATGAAATACTCTTTCAAGTCTTCTTGCAGGATTTTGCCTTCATCACCAGTATCTGCTCTGAAAGTCTCCATTTCAGCTAAATCATCCATTAACTGCTTTTTTTCTTCGTCACTATACATTATTATCACACAACAAAAATTTAAGTTTAATTAATTGAAAATCATTTGGAGCAAAGAAAAGTGTGAATCTGTCAAATTCATCATCCAGCTTTCGCAAAAGTTTAAAATCCAAATTATCCGGAATGATATACAAAATGAAACCATCATCAATAATTTCAACGCCCAAATCCTCCAAAAGGGGCACCCCCAACTCACTAATGAAAATATATTTGTACACTATCAGTTCATAGTCATTGACTGGCCTGTCATTTTCAATAACATCAATCAGTTCTTCCTGAAGTTTGGATGCAATTGCTTCAAATGTTTCCTCGGTAATCTCAATCCCTCTCGTCAAATACTTCCTTTGCAGCTACAACACCGTTAATAGCTTTTGGAAATCCGCAATAGGCACTCATTTGCATTATGATTTCAACTATTTCAGTTTCACTGTTGCCAACGTTTAATGCCGCATTAATGTGGTCCTTAAGTTGAGGAATTGTTCCCAAAACAGTCAATGCAGCAACTGTACATAACTCACGTGTTTTCAAATCAACTTCACTGCGAGTATATATTTCAGAGTAAGGATATTCTATTACAAAACGACCCAAATCAGGAGCAATATCCTCCAAGTCCTTGAATATTTCTTCAACAGGTCTTTTCTGTATTGTTTCCAAAACTTCTTTTCCTTTTTCATATCTAGACATATTAGTAAATATGTCCCTAAACCCATTTAACATTAGCTGTTGTGAAAACATAATGTGGCGAGAAAACCGGATTATACAATTTATTTGTAGATGAAGTGGAATTAAAGCTAACTGCTATTGATTTTCTCAGATTATAATTTATCCTATCACCAATCGAATCCAATTCCTTTTTTGAGAAATCCCTTGAAGTTTTAGCATATACCTTAAACTGAATTTTCTTTTTGTTGAAGTTATTGTCCGTTCCAATTTCAGAATATGATATGTTTACAATATCAACCGAGTATGGAATCAGCAGATCACTTTTCGACTTTGAATAATCATTGAACGTCTGTTTCGGATAAATTGCACCTGAGGATGATACCAATCCATCGGTAACGCCATTTCTTGCAGCACTCATTGCAATATTCAGTTCTTGCTGGTTATAAATAAATACAACAGAAATCATTATAATTAAAATCAGTACTCCTGTAAATAACAGATATTCAGCGCTTGTCTGACCCCTATTTTCCATCATTCTATCACCAGTTTTCCCTCATCATCTTTAGATATTACATATGAATGTCCCCCATATAATTTATATTTTGAATCCATATTTGATAGTGGAAGCAATGTTTCTCCCTTCTTATCTGCATATTCGATTGTTAACTTGTTATTTTCAACTGTTATTTCATAATATCCCTTATCTGAAGGCAGTGTTAATGATTTTGAATAGCCTTCACCATTGGAATTTACCTGACTTATCGTGTTAGCAACATCATCTAAAATAAGCCTATGGGCAACACTATCTTCCATATTCAAACTTGATTCAATGGCCGATTGTGATAAAAATAACAATGGAACAACTATGATTAAAATAACAAAGATTGAAAATAAATATTCTATTGAAATAAAACCTTTATTATCCATATTTTTTAATTATCGTCGAAATTAATAAACTTTACTCAAATCAAAAGTCAAAATTGATACAAAATTATTAAATAATATTTGATTAATAAAATTAACTATGAAAGGAAAAGTTATATTCATTGGTGCGGGTCCGGGTGATCCCGACTTAATAACAGTGAAAGGAAGAAAAGTTATAGAAGAGGCTGATGTGATAATTTATGCAGGTTCACTTGTAAATAAGAATGTTTTATGCCCTGCAAAAGAAGATTGTGAAATTCACAACAGTGCTTATTTAAATTTAGATGAAACTGATGCCATTATTACCGAAGCAGTCAATGAAGGCAAATTGGTAGCTCGTGTACACACCGGTGATCCTTCAATTTACGGAGCTATTGCCGAGCAGATTCGTGAACTTAAAAAGCATGACATCGATTATGAAATAATTCCTGGCGTAAGCTCATTATTCGGAACTGCAAGTGTTTTAGAGGCTGAATTGACATTACCTGAAATTTCACAAAGTGTTATCATTACCCGTCCTGAAGGAAGAACACCGAAACCTGCCGGAGAAAGCATATCCAGCTTTTCAAAGCATCATGCAACAATGTGCATCTTTTTGGGAATTGGTATGATTGACAAAGTGGTTGATGAATTGCTTGTCGGATATGAAAAAACAACTCCAGTTGCAGTCGTTAAAAAAGCAACATGGCCTGACCAGCAAATAATTAGAGGAACCCTTGAGGATATTGCAGACAAAGTAAAAGATGCAAATATAACAAAGACTGCAATGATTGTAGTGGGAGATGTCCTAGACCCTGGGGACTTTAATGCATCAAAGCTATATGACAAAAACTTCAA
>NZ_JBGULU010000045.1:0-15281 GCF_045116495.1 Methanobrevibacter sp.
GGAGGTTATTAAAATTTTTAAAATGAATAAGTCATTAGCATTTATTTCAATATTATTAGTTTCAATATTGGCCATAAGTGCTGCAAGTGCTACTGATAATGTTAGTGATATTGCTGTAATTTCTGATATTGATAATTCAGAAGAAGTCATATCTGTGGAAAATGCAGTTGAAGAAGTAAGTGTTGATGCTGATGATTCAGTAGATGTTATATCTTCAGAGGATAATGATGAAAAAGTAAGCGTTGATGTTATTGAAGATGAAACTATTGTTAAAGAGGGTGAAGCTTCAACTATTGATATTTCCAGTTTATTAAATGGTACTGGTATAAGTATTGGTGAAGGTTCAACTTTTGATATTTCTGGTTTATTAAATGGTACTGGTATTAGTCTTAATGGTACTGGTATTGATATTTCTGGTTTCTTGAATGGTACTGGTTTTAGTCTTAATGGTACTGGTATTGATATTTCTGGTTTATTGAATGGTACTGGTATTAGCTTTAATGGTACTACTCTTGATATTTCTGGTTTATTAAACGGAACCGGTCTTAATATTTCTGGTTTATCAAATGGTACTGGTTTTAATATGTCTGGTTTATTTAATGGTACTGGTATTGATTTATCCGGTTTGTTAAACGGCACTGGTATTAGTCTTAATGGTACTGGTATTGATATTTCTGGTTTATTGAATGGTACTGGTATTAGTCTTAATGGTACTACTCTTGATATTTCTGGTTTATTAAACGGAACTGGTCTTAATATTTCTGGTTTATCAAATGGTACTGGTTTTAATATTTCCAGCATAATAGACATTTTTGGTGGTAAAAAAGATTCAATCAACAGTACAGATTTAACAAAATATTACACCCAAACCACAACATTTAAAGTAACAGTTAAAAATGGAGACGCTCCTTTAACTAGTGGAAATGTTGTATTCACTATTGATAATAAAGAGTATGTCGGCAGCATAGGATCTGATGGTGTTGCATCAGTTAAAATTAAAAACTTAAAACCTGGAAAACACTACATTACTTCCGAATATGCTCAAGTAATGGTGAAAAATACCATTACAGTTAAAAAAGCTGTTATAACTAAAAATGTATCTAAAAAATACAAAAAATCTGGAAAATTCACTGTTAAAATCTTAAACTCTAAAGGAAAAGTTTATGCAAAACAAAAAGTGAAAGTCAAATTCAAAGGTAAAACCTACAATCTTATAACAAACAGTAAAGGTATTGCTACTTTAAAATTAGCTAAAAACTTAAAAGTTGGTAAATACACTGTTAAAACTACCTACAAAGGTTTAACTGTATCCAACAAAATTACTGTTAAAAAATAGATTTTTTTGTTTTTCGTAAATATTTCGATGTTTTGAGTTTTTAACTCAAAACCTTTTTTATTTTATTTTATTTTTTGAAATCATTTCTGAACTATTTTTCATACTCTAGATAATCCATAAAATAATTAATGTTAGCATTAATTAAATAAAAAATAATTGATTCTCTTTTCATTTGGTGAATTGGTATTTACATTAACGCAAATAGCTTTTACAAATCCAGATGGTTTTTGTGACTGCAGATATATCAGACACTTTTAAAATTAATTTTTCTCAAGTTAAATGCTGATGGTAATGTTGGATGAAATTTGAATGGTGTTGTTTATTTCAGCTTTTCAAAATGTTGTGCAGATTTTTTTTGATATGAGGGTGAGTATGTGATTTTTTCACATACTTGAATTATTAATTGCTGAAATGCATTAATAATAATCATCTTCCTCTTGTGGTGTGCGGTCAATTTTTTTGATTGTATCGATTTTTCGATTAATTATGTCAATACCTTCCCCATCAAGGGCAGAAATGAATATGGATCTTTCTTCATCATCAATATATTCATTAAGGTATTCTCTATCTTTGATAAGGTCCATTTTATTGAATAAATAAAATACTGGAATTTCAGAAAAAATCTTTTCAATCTGTTTTAGGAGATTGTATTGATTTTCCAAGTGGAATCCGCAGGTTTCGGAAGCATCAAAAATAAATAATATCGCATCAGCCAAGTGCTCCAGAGCAACAATCGCATTCATTTCAATATCATTCATCTCTAAAACTGGTCTGTCTAAAAGTCCTGGAGTATCAATAATCTGAATATGCTTCCAGTGTCTTTCGGTATGTCCAATTTGGATACCTTTAGTTGTAAACGGATAATTTGCAACTTGAGGGTCGGCTCCAGTAATCTGTCTTAAAAGTGTGGATTTGCCCACGTTAGGGAAACCGGCAATAACGATTGTGGTTGCTTCAAAATCAATTGTAGGCATGTTCCTCAGGTTCTGTTTAGCGAAATCCAAAAAGTCCAGGTCTTTTTCAATTTTATATATGACTGAAGAAATCCTACCATATGCCTGTTTTTGGATTGCACTTGCATTTTCTGATGGATTTTTCCTAATTTTGGCTCCATATTCTTTTTCAAGTTGGGTAATAATCCCATAAGCCCAGTTAAGTGCTCCTAAGGATTGTTTCATGTCGTCCACGCCAACGGTAATGTCAATGTAATCCTGATAAAACGGATGTAGCTCTTCAATATCTGGAACTGCATCAAGAATGGATTTTAATTTATCTTTAATAACTTGACAGGAAGTTACAACTCTTCTCTCTTCAATTCTTTTACCTTTTAAGTGTTTTGGTATTTTTTGAGACCTCATCAGATCTGCTTGTTTTTTTCCCCTACTGAATCCCTTGTCTAAAACCTCTTTGGGTGTAGGTATTGTTGGTATCATCATGGTAATCACTATTTAAAAATTTGTCCTTGGAATTTGTACACATCACAGCTTTCATCCATCCAGCTGTCTGCGCTTATTCCTGCTTTCATGCAGGTATTTTCTAAAAATTCTTCAATATTAAAAGCATGTTCAGTAGCTACTTGAGGAAGCAGCAATCCTCTTGAATATCCTTTTTGGATGATTAAACCGTCACGGCCAATTTCAATTTCCTCAAAGTATTGGTCAGGATGCGCTACAACAATCAGTTCAGGTTTTGTCAAAACAGTTACTTCCAAATCCAGTATTGGAAATTCGTCTTTTGTAACCGCACTGAATCTTGGGTCATTGAATGCAGCTGCAATTGCAACTTCAATTGTTGCATTAATTGCACTTTCAATCGGTTCGGCATATCCGATACATCCTCTTAACATATTATTTTTGTTTAATGTAACAAACACTCCCAATTTTTCATCTAATTCAATTGGATAATCATCAGGTTTTTCTAATTTCTCTTTGGTTTCTATAAAATGTTCAATTGCTTTTTTAGCTATTTCCACTAAGTATTCTCCAGCCCTATCGCTTATCATCATCCCATTCCTCCAACTAATGCATTCAATATTCTTGTGTGTGGTCCTCCATCACCTACCGGAGCGGTTTGACCATCTTTTCCACAGAATCCAACGCTCAATTTAAAATCATTTCCAATAGCATCAATATTTTTAAGGGTTTCTAAGATGTTTCCGGAAAGTGAAACATCTCTTAGGGGTGTTTTGAGTTCACCATTTTCAATCAGATATCCTTCAGCGGCATTGAATTGGAAAATTCCTTTACCTGTATCGACTTGGCCTCCTCTGGAACCTTTAAGATAGATTCCATTAGGTATGTCTTCAAGAAGCTCTTCGAAGGTATTGTCTCCAGGCTGAAGGTAGGTATTGCTCATCCTTACAATTGGTTTGTCTGCAATAATTGATCTCGCATTTCCGGATGAATGCATGCCCAATTGTGAAGCTGTTTCCCTTGAGTTTAAAAGTGATATTAATTTTCCATCTTTAACCAACTGGTTCGGTTTGGTTTTAACGCCTTCCACATCATACGGGTAATATCCAAAACCTTCCTTTAGGCTTGCATCATCAAAAATGTTTACAATATCGGAGGCTATCATTTCACCAACCTTATCTTTCAAGATTGAATCGTTTTGCAGAATCAGGTCTCCTTCAACCGCATGACCTAATGCCTCATGAATTAAAACGCCTGTAAGTTCAGGATCAGCTATTACTGGGAATTTTCCGGATGGTGCAGGTTTTGCATCGAGCAGTCTTACGGCTTTCTCACCAATATTTCTTCCGAATTCTTCAATATCGGTATCTGCAATGACTTCAAATCCTTTAACTCCTCCAAGGCTTCCATGACCAAACTGTATAATTTCACCATCGGTTGCAGAGGCATTTAATGCCATTCTTATTCTTGAGGTTTTCACCTGAATCTGTGACCCTTCACTATTCATGAACAGTTCTTTTACTTCATTGTCCCCGTACATAGCGGTTGTACTGTTTACTTTATCAATTGAAGCGGCGTCGCTTGCCTCTTTCATGATTTCTTTTTTCTCTTCAATTGATATGTCTTTGAAAGGTATTTTAACGTCAACGGAAGTTTTATCTTTAATTATCTCGCTTTCACTTAATTTAACGTCTCCTTTAAGTGATGAGGATAATTTGATTGCAGTTTCGGTTATGTCATTAATTTTTGATAAGTCTGTAGTGTATGCAAAACCCCATGCTCCATTATTTAACACTCTAATTCTTGCACCTAAAGTCATTCCAGTGTTAATTTCATCCACATCTCCATCTTTCATTATTATGGAAGTATTTTCACCAATTCCTGAGCGGATATCAATATAATCTACTTTTGGGGTTGTTTTTTTAATAACTTTTTCGAATAAATCAATATATTCTTCCATATTATCACTTACTTATAGTTAGTTTCACATGTATTATAAAAGTTTTTTATATATGAATAATATATAGTTTACCAGTACGCTAAATTTGGTGATTAAATGATTACAATAGTGGGCACCGGTGCCGGTGGAGGACTTTTAGCAAGAGAGTTGGCAAAAAATGGAATTGAAGTAACTATCTTGGAAAAAGGACCATATATAGATTCAAAAGATGCTTTTAAATATTACAATAAATATCATCCAGATATCGATTTGCTTGCAACCACATGTGTTGGAGGTTCGACAATTGTGGCGATGGGAAATATGGTACGTGCATTGGATGAGGAACTGCATGAATTTGGAATTGATTTATCTAAGGAATATGAGTATGTGGAAGAATTGGTGGACGTTCATGAACTTGATGATTCACACATAGGTCGTGGAACCCAACTGTTTTTGGATGCGGCTGAAGAATTGGGACTGAATGTGTCTAAGATGCCAAAGGCAATCCGTGAAGAAGACTGTATTCAATGCGGAAAATGTGCATTTGGATGTCCTGTTAATGCCAAATGGTCAGCAAAAGACTTTGTTGATGAGGCAATTGAAGCAGGAGCAAAACTGATAACTGGTGCGGAAGTGCTTGATGTAATTTTGTGCAATATGGAGGCATGTGGCATAAGATATCGTCAGGATGGCGAAATTAAAATTCTAAAAACAGATAAAATAGTTTTATGTGCTGGGGCTGTTGATTCTGCAGTAATATTGAAGAATACCGGTCTTACAGGCATTGGAAGGGAAATATTTTTTGATCCTTTTGTTACCGTTGGAGGGTACCTGAAAGACATTAATTTCAATACTGAAGTTCAGATGGCAGGTCTTGTTGTGGGTAAAAACTTTGTTTTATCTCCTCATTTTTCATCATTTATACGTGATAATATCCCTGATGAGGATGTTGAAGACAAGGATATTCTTTCAATCATGGTAAAGATTCCCGATGAGACAAAGGGATATGTCAGAACCAATGGTCATGTTGACAAATTCAATTCTATTCGGGACATCCGATATATAGCAGAAGGAGTTGCTACTGCAGGATTCATTTTAGAAAAAGCAGGTGTTGACCCAAAAACAATCGGTTCAACAGTTTATAGGGGTGCACATCCTGGAGGAACTGCAGCTATTGGAAAGGTTGTTGACAGTAATCTGCAAACAGAAATAGCTAATTTATATGTATGTGATGCAAGCGTATTGCCAATAGCACCTGGAAAACCTCCGATATTAACAATACTTGCATTATCTAAAAGATTGGCAGATTATTTAATAAATAAATAAGGAAGATTATTCGAATTGTTTTTCGATATCTTCTGTTTTTATTAATTTTTCACAGTAATGGCACCTTACAATAGGAGGATATTCCTGAATAACATTAAATATAGGTGTTATAGGTTCATTTTCATAGTTTGTAATGCATTTTGGGTTTGTGCATTTAATAATTGATGTGATTTTTTCAGGAAGTGTACTTTTATATTTTTTAACAGGTTCAAAATTCCTGATAATATTTATTGTGGCTTTTGGAGCAATCAAAGCAATTTGATTTAATTCCTGATAATCCAATTCCCTATTTTCAATTTTTAAAATATCCTTTCTTCCAAACGTTGCTGAAGAAACATTCATGGCTATTGTGATATTTTTTGTGTTATCATCCGGAAGACCCAAAACCTTCAGAATGTGTAATGATTTATTGGCAGTAATGTGATCAATCACTGTACCGTTTTCAATAGCTTCGATTTTTAATTCAGATTTATCCTTTTTATTCATTTAATCTACCTTTAATACATTTTCAAATCTTTCATTTCAATGATTACTTCAGTATCCTGTTCTAATTTTTCAGGACTTTTGCCCTTAGTTGAAATGGTAAAGCTTTCAATAACTCTGGCTCCACGCATTTTAACTTTTTCTTCAAGTCTCTTAATATTGGAATCGCCACGGTTACCGTCCATTGTAGCAAACAGTATTACATCTTTACCCACAAGGTTACATCTGTCAATGATTGTCAAGATTGCAGGTGTTGGATTCCCAGACCAGGTAGGAGTTCCGAAATAGATTGTACTGTAAGGTGTCAAATCAACACTTGCAGGTACAATATCTGTTTTTGTTTCCCTAAATGCATTAATTGATGATAATAATTTATTTTTAAAGCCTTCACGATTTTTTAAATCATGAATTCTAAGTAGGTCTGCTCTTAATTTCTTAGCTAGGGTTCTAGCTACTAAATCGGTTGTTCCTCCTTGCGAATAATAAATTATCAATGTTTTCATAGTTGCCCCCTTTACGGATGAAGGCCAAAGTGGGTTAATCCTGCGGTTTCATCAATGCCCAGAATTATGTTCATGTTCTGTATGGCTTGACCGGATGCGCCTTTAACAAGGTTATCAATTGCTGAAAGCATCACAACTCTGCCGGTTTCATCAATTTCAAATCCTCCGACATGTACGAAGTTGGATCCTCTAACTGCACTTAAGTGAGGTATTTCCCCTTCATCCATAAGTTTAATAAAGAATTCTCCTCCATATTCTTTTTCATATAATTTTCTAATTTCTTCTGGTGTAATATCTATATTTTCATCATTTAAAAAGCTATGGCTTGTTGTTTGAATTCCACGGATAACTGGTACTAAATGTGGTGTAAATGAGACTTTAACATTGTCAAATCCGTGTAATTCCTGTTGAATTTCAGACATGTGTCTGTGTGAAGATATCTTATAAGGATTCACATTGTCTGCAATATTTGGGTAATGGGTAGTTGCTGACGGATTTACGCCTGCACCGCTGACTCCAGTTTTGGAATCGATAACAATTCTTTCAACCAAATCATTTTTGACTAATGGATATGAAGACAGAATCGCTCCTGTTGGGAAACATCCAGGGTTAGCTACAAGATCAGCCTTTTTAATTTCATCTCTGTATAATTCAGGAATTCCGAATGCTCCTTTATTTTCACTGTCGGTGTGTTCCATTCCATACCATTTTTCATATACTGCAGTATCTCTGTATCTGTAGTCTCCACTCAAATCAACGACTTTTACGCCGGTTTCTAGGATTTCAGGAACAATCTTCATTGATGCTCCGTGAGGTGTTGCAGTAAATACAACATCAACATCCAAATCTGCTGGACTTTTATGTTCAAATACGAGTCCTGAATCTCTTATGTGTGGGTGGATTTTATGTGCAGGGGTTCCATCGTACTGTCTTGAAGTAATGTTGGTAACTTCCACTTCAGGATGGTTTGATAGCATTCTTAAAAGTTCTCCACCGGTATAACCACTTGCTCCTATAATAGCTACTTTAAACATTTTATTATCTCCTTAATCGTCACAATTATCTAATATTTTTCCTTCAAAGTTTGTTCTTCTGGCTTTTTTAATAATTTTGCAGCTGCTGTCAAGTTCACAATCACGATATTTTTCAACTCGTATTGCTTTTGCTTTCAAGCCTCTTTTATCAATGGCTGCTTGTAATTTTGAAATATCATGGTTTTGATCTGCACCGACGGTGATGATGTCGGGGTCAATTTCATAAACGATTTTGAATACATCACCGTTTGGATCACCAAGATATGCTTCATCTACTGGTTTTAACATTTTAATTAGTTCCAAACGTTGGTCTTCTCCAACAATTGGAACTCTCTTTCTTCTCTCAACTGTTGAGTCACGTGCTACAACAACATAAAGCTTAGCATTTTCTCCACCAAGTTTTTTAGATTCTTCAAGATAAACGCCATGTCCTGGGTGGAGTATGTCGAATGTTCCGGTTGCCATTACTTTCTTCATTTAATTACCTCTTTTGGTATTTTAAAGCTTCAGTCAAATCAATTTTATTAGTATAAAGTGCAGAACCAATTACTATTCCTTCCACACCACTTTTATTTAATTTTTTAATATCATCTATTGTTGTGATTCCTCCGGAATAAACAATAGGCAAATCTACAGATTTCTTTAGTTCTTCTACAGGTTCTGTGTAAAAACCACCTAAAAGACCTTCAACATCAACATTTGTAAATAAAATGCTGCCTGCTCCATGGTCTTTAAACTCCTGTGAGATTTCAGTGGGACTTTTGTCAATTTTTTCCTGCCATCCTTTAATAACTACTTTGTTATCCTTGCTGTCAAGTGAAATCATGATTCTCTCTGATCCGTATTCGTCAGACAATTCGGTTATGGTTTGGGGATTTTGTATTCCCATTGTTCCAATGATTAGTCTTTCAATGTCAAGGTCCAATAATTGGCGGGCATATTCTACAGTCCTTATTCCACCTCCCAATTGGATTGGAACGCTAACTTCTTTTAGGATTTTTTTGATAATGTCGAAGCTGGCCACTCCATTTATTGTTCCATCCAGATCAATAACATGGATATTTTTTGCTCCCAAATCTTCCCAGTGCTTTGCAACAAGTTCTGGATTTTCTATTTCTACCATTTCACTTCCAGGTTCGCCTTGAACCAGTTGCACACATTTTCCATTCTTTATGTCAACTGCAGGCATCACTAACATTTCATCTTTTTTAAATGACATTTACATTTTTCCTGTAATATTTTATTATAATATAAATATATGTTTTGAAATGTTTTATATGTTTCTTTTAGGGGTCATGATTTTGATGAAAATAAGATTATTGTTTGTCAATTTTGAATTGTTATATAATTTATTAATTATGAAATTAAAATAATTAATTAACTATTGAGAGGCAATAAAAATGAGCACAATTATTGAATTTAAAAATGTTGATAAGATTTATAAATCCGGAGACCACATTTTAAAAGCTATGGATAATGTCAGTTTCACAATTTGTCAGGGTGAATTCGTTGTAATCCTAGGACCTTCAGGCGCAGGTAAATCAACACTTTTAAATCTTTTGGGAGGCCTTGATACAGTTACTTCAGGAGAGATTATCGTTAACAGCAATCATGTAGAAAAATTCGACGATAATCAGCTTACCGAATACAGGGCTAAAAATGTAGGATTCATTTTCCAGTTTTACAACTTGATTCCAAACCTGACTGCTCTGGAAAATGTTGAGCTGATGAAGGACATTGTGGATGAGGATATAAATGGTTTAAGCGTCTTGGATTCGGTTGGACTTAAAGAGCATGCTAATCAATTTCCTGCACAATTATCTGGTGGAGAACAGCAAAGGGTATCTATTGCAAGGGCAGTAGCTAAACGGCCAACCATGCTTTTATGTGATGAGCCAACAGGAGCACTGGACTCAAAAACAGGAGTCATGATTTTAAATTTACTTCAGGATATGAGTAACAGTCAAAACACCACTGTTGTTATTGTAACTCACAATGCAATCCTTGCTGAAGCGGCAGATAAGGTGATTAGAATTAAAAACGGTCAAATTGAAAGCATTGTTCTTAATGAAACTCCTAAAAAGGTCACCGATTTGGAATGGTGATTCACTTTTTTTAATTATACTTTTTTTTCAATTTGAAGTAACTTTATAATGTTTCAGATTATTGGCAGGTAATGTAAAGCAAATTCTTTCATTGATTTAAATATTATTTGAAGTATATTAGTATTTAGATGATTGGAAGGGTTAAGTAAAGCAAATTCTTTCATTGATTTAAATATTATTTGAAGTATATTACTATTTAGATGATTGGAAGGGTTAAGTAAAGCAAATACTTTTCCAGATTTAAATATAAATTAAAATAAATTATTAAGTAGTGATAAAAATGGTTAGCAAAATTAAATGTGTAGTTATGGTTAAAAGATCTGTATTGTCAGGTCTGAATTCTCTTTGTTTGTCTTTAGCACATGTCAGCTTGCTAGCTAGTTTGTTGTCATGAATGCTATTTTTGGACTCTAGATAAACAATGGAAAATTTACTATTCGTATTTTTCTAAAACTTGTAGTTTTTGATCTTTTATTTGAATAGACGTATTTTTCATCAGCGTTAGCTATCGATGATTAATTAATTATAGATGTGAATTCAGTCTGTCAGGAGAGCAGAGTTTTATTGTTTGGGTGTCAACTGTCATAATTGAGATTCCGGGGAATTACTCCTTGAGGGGTTTAAATTCATCGCATCTATTTTTAATGCATTATTGTTATTTTGGGTGCGTGTTTCCGAGTGGCCAAAGGGGCCCGGCTTAAGACCGGGAGTTTAGTTCTCCGTGGGTTCGAATCCCACCGCACCTATTTTATGCCATGTTGTCCGAGTGGTCGAAGGTACTCGCCTTGAGAGCGAGTGCATCTGATGATGCCAGAGGTTCAAATCCTCTACATGGCGCTTTGATATATTATGGGGATGTGATTCCGAGTCTGGTCGAAGGATACCGGCTTAAGACCGGTGACTTAGTGTCTCGTGGGTTCAAATCCCACCTTCCCTATTTTAGTCGTTTAGGCGTGTATCCAAGTGGTCAAAGGAGGCCGGTTTAAAACCGGCTGCTAAGTGCTTCAAGGGTTCGAATCCCTTCATGTCTATTTTCATGTTAGGTCTTAGAGGCCTGCCTTGAAAACAACTAATGCTTCGGAATATGGAGTTTCAAATTATTCCCATTGCATATTTATTGTTGGTGTATTACTCAAGTGGCTTAAGAGGCTCGCCTGGAGAGCGGGTAGCATCTTTGGATGGCGGAGGTTCGAATCCTCCATGCACCGTTATTATTGATATGTTGTTTTAGGAGAGTGGCGCAGCCTGGTCGACCGTGGCGGACTAAGAATCCGCTGGTTAGTCCTTCGTGGGTTCAAATCCCACCTCTCCTATTTTTTGTTGTTTTAGGTGTGTATCCAAGTGGTCAAAGGGGACCGGCTCAAAACCGGTTGCTTAGTGCTTCGAGGGTTCGAATCCCTCCATACCTATTTTATAGTATAGGGTGTGTTTCCGAGTCAGGTTAAATGAGAGAGGTTTAGGGCCTTCGCTTAGTGCTTCCTAGGTTCAAATATCACCGTAGCTATTCAATCATATGCCCTGTTGGCTCAGCCTGGTCTACAGCAATCGCCTTGAAAGCGAATATCGTGGGATATCAGAGGTTCAAATCCTCTGCAGGGCGTTTTAATGGTGTCGTATCCAAGCCCGGTAAGGTGCCCGTCTGGAGAGCGGGTAGCATCTAAGGATGTCGAGGGTTCGAATCCCTCCGGCACCGTTCATTTTAAATCTTATTTTTTTCATATATTATAACATGTCACTAACTCGAAAAATGTTAAGGGATATAAAAATCAATAAAACGCAGTTTATTGCAATATTTCTTATGGCATTTTTAGGTATTTTCGCTTACTGTGGAATTTATGGCGAGTATTATGGGTTAGTGCAAACTTCCGATGAGTATTATGATTTAACAAATATGGCGGATGGATGGGTTCACAATACTGATTTTAACACATCAGCAGTTGATAAGGTAAATGAATTTGCCACACAAACTGATAGGCAAGCTGTAATTCAGTCAACTGCAGATATGGAAAATAAGCCCGATATCAAACTGCACTTTGTAGAAAAGGCAACGATATCGAAGTTTTATGTCATTGAAGGTAAAGACTTTAACGTAGATGATGATTCAGGTGTTTGGTTGGATTGTCGTTTTGCGGAAAAAAGAAATTTAAAAGTTGGAGACAATATTACCTTTGAGTTTGATGGTGGAAAAATTACCAAAGAAATTAAAGGTTTAGGTTATTCTCCAGAATATATCTATGAATCTTCACCAAACTCTTTAACACCTGATTTTTCAGAAATTGGATTTGCATACCTTTCACATAAGGCATATCCTACTAATTTAGACTATGATACATTGCTTGTTAAGTATAATTACTCAGATAGTGATTTTAAAGAAAAATTAGATGATTCAATAGATTATTTATCATTTACTAAAAAAGAAGATCAACTTAGTGTCGCTAAATTTTCCGATGAAATGGCACAACACAAAATGATTGGGGATGTTTTTCCAATTGTATTTATTATAGTCACTTTTTTAACACTTCTTACAACAATGACAAGAATTGTAACACATCAACGTTCACAAATTGGAATTCTAAAGGCTGTTGGTTATAAAGATAAAACGATAATTTTGCATTATATATCTTATGGTTTTGTCCCTGTTTTGCTAGGAGCTATTTTAGGATTGATTACTGGACCAATGATAATTCCTCGAATGTTTTATCCAACAATGTCTGCTACTTATAGTATGCCTAGTTGGAATCCTGGTTTTGACATGAGTTTCATCTATATTGCAGCATTGATGGTCGTATCATCCATTTTTGTTACATATTTAACATGCAGACAAATTTCAAAAGAAAATCCTGCAAATACTTTAAGGCCAAAACCTCCAAATGCATCCTCAAGAAGTCTAATTGAAAAATCAGGACTTTGGAATCATTTAAGTTTTAATCTTCGATGGAATTGGCGTGATGCAAGAAGAAATAAATTCAGAGCATTAATGACAATAATTGGGGTGATGGGCTGTGTTGCATTACTTATTGCAGCATTTGGTATGAATGATTGTATGGGTCAGCTTAAAACATGGGAATATGATGACATTAGTCATTTCGAATCAAAATTATTACTTTCCAGTGAAGCAAATCCGATGGAATTATATTATATTCTTAACTACACTAACGGCAGCTTTATCATGCAACAATCTATTGAAATGAAAGCAAATGATATGGAAGACACGGTAATGCTTTTAGTTTCAAATAATACTGATTTAATATCGTATACTGACAATAATCGTGATTCTCTTGAAATCGATGAGGGTGATGTTTCAATATCTGCAAAGCTTGCTGACAGGTTTAATTTAACTATTGGTGATAATATTAGATGGCATATAGTTGGAAGTGATGAATGGGTAACTTCAAAAATAGGTCAAATTCATGCAGAACCGGTTTCCCAAGGGTTAATAATGTCTCCAGACACTTTAGAAGACCAAGGCTTAAATTTCACTCCAACAAATATAGTAACTCCAGAAAAATTCGGTGAAAAATATGATTCAATCAAATCAGTTTCGAGTATTGACGGTCTTAAAAAAAGTTGGGACCAAATTACAACATCAGTGATGATGATGGTTTATGTAGTGACTGTTGTAGCAGTTGCACTTGCCATTTTAGTATTATATAATTTGGAAATTTTATCATTCACTGAAATGGGGCGTGAAATTGCAACTTTAAAGGTTTTAGGCTTTAAAACAAATGTTTTGAGGAAATTGCTTTTAACTCAAAACATAATTTTTACGGCTATTGGTTTTATCTTAGGAATTCCATTAGGCTTTTACTTCATGACTCTAATGATGAATGCTGCAGGAGATTCTCTTTATTACATTCCAACTTTAACATGGGGAAATATTTTGCTATCTGCAATTATAACATTTACAATATCAATTGGAGTCAATCTATTGTTTTCAGATAGAATTAGAAGTTTGGACATGGTTGAAGCACTTAAGGATGTTGACTAGTGTTTGCTTTAAACATTAAATAGGTTGGGTAGATGTTCAATTTACCATACGAATGTATATAACTTTTTCTTTATATTTGGCATATGAGAAAATAAGTTGCAATTTTATCTTTTAAAATAAATAAAAAAAGTTCTTTAAAGAAAATTAATTCTTTAAAGATTAATTAAATTATGCTAATTTTTCAATTCCTTTTGTAGCAAGTAATTTTGTAAATGAACCTTGAGGTTCCATTACAATATTTCCATTGGAATATTCTTTTAATGCAGCTTGAATCATGGTATTTTTCTTATCAGGATTTTTAGTAATATTTGCAAGTGCTTTTGCAAGTTCCATTACTGCATCTCCCCTAGACATAGTTCCTTGAACGTTTTCATTACCAGGATAACCGTTATATGCATCGTTTTGACGGACCATGTCTACTGCACTGAGATTACTTACTTCTCCATTAATATAAATTGGTCTAACGGAGTCAATGATATTGTCTAAACCTTCATCATAAACAAGGACTACTGCATCGGAGTGCATTCCGGTGTTTGCTTCGACAATTTCTTGAGCATATCTCATACCAACTTCTTTTCCATCCCACAGGCAGTCGTGCATCATCATCCGTCCGCCAAGACCTCCAGGGGCAGGTTGGGTAGGGTGTGACATTCCACCAGGGTATACAGGAGTGTAGTTTTTCAATGATCCGTTTTCTAAGTGAACCATAAATGCCATGTCCACTCCACCGTTTGATTGCTCGTATTTATCTGAAGCTAATACTAGGATGTCCTTACTTTCACTGGTCAGGTCAGGTGTCATGAATAATGAACCTGCAATCATAATCCATATTCCAATAAGAATGACAAGAAGGATAGCTATAATTAGTTTCTTTGATCGATTCATTTTTAATTCCTTACCTTTATTTAAAAATTTATAAAAATTATTGGTATATAGTTATATTTAAAAATTTAATTATATAAAGTTTCTTTATATTTGCATAATTTAAGCAATTATAAATATAATAAATTTACATAGGTAATTCTATGAATTGATGAAAGTCAGTTGAATTTTTTCTGATATTTTGTTATGGCGAATAATAGGTGATATAATGGAAGATTCTTACGAATGGAAAGGTTTGAACGGTCAATTGGTAACATTTAAAAAGGAAGTTGG
>NZ_JBGULU010000046.1:0-2705 GCF_045116495.1 Methanobrevibacter sp.
ATCATAAGAACAAGCATCATAGGAATTGTCGTCAACCTGATTCTGGTTGCCTTCAAGGCCACAATCGGAATACTTGTAAATTCAATTGCAATTACTTTGGATGCTGTAAATAACCTGACAGATGCGCTCTCCTCAATCATTACAATTGTAGGTACAAAGCTGTCCAAAAGGGACCCCGATGAGGACCATCCGTACGGATACGGAAGAATCGAATATTTCACATCAATCATTATTGCGGCCATTGTTTTATGGGCAGGAATAACCGCATTTACAGAGTCCTGGCCAAAAATATTCAATCCTGACGTAACAAGCTATACAACAGTTTCACTCATCATCATTGCCGTTGCCGTTGTCGTCAAGTTCGTCCTTGGAAAATATGTTAAAAACGTTGGAGAAAACATAAACTCACAGGCTCTTGTCGCATCCGGAAGCGATGCATTCTTTGACGGAATACTTTCATTTGCAACACTGGTTGCAGCTCTCATTTCAATATTCTACCACATATCCCTTGAAGGTATTTTGGGAGTTATCATTTCACTTGTAATCATATGGGCAAGTATAGAAATGATCAGGGATACCGTCGACAGCATGCTCGGTGACAGAATCGATTCAAAACTATCACATGACATAAAACAGTCAATCTGTGAGTTTCCGGAAGTCTACGGTGCATATGATTTGATAGTTCACAACTACGGTCCTGAAGACATGCAGGGATCCGTCCATATTGAAGTGGACGACAGCATGACTGCAGTAGATATTCAAAAGCTCTCCCGTAAGATACTCTACCAGATATATTACAAGCACAATGTTGCCCTTACCGGAATCGGCATATATGCAAGAAATGAAAAATATAATGACATCAGAAGCGACCTTGAATCAATTATCGGCAAATACCCTGAAATTAAGGAAATGCATGCATTCAGCGTTTATGAAGAGGACAATCTGATTACTTTTGATTTGATTGTTGATTTCAGTGCGGACCGTAAGGAAATCAAAGAAAAGATTCTTGATGAAATAAAATCAAAACACCCTCAATTCAATTATGCGATAATTGATGACTTTGATTATAGTGATTAATATATATTAGATTGAACAAAAGTATAGATTAGGTGAAATATTATGATGGATAAAAAGAATATAATATTAGTCGCTATTGTAATATTAGTAATCGCCCTTGCGGCAGTTGGAGCATACATCTACACAACTGACAGTTCCAAATTAGCCAATGTCACCGATAATTCTACAAATAAGACTGTTATTGATGTCGATAAGGTCAACAACACTACTGTAGTCGGAGACAATTCAACAAGACTAAATGATACTGCTAATGTTACTAACAACACCACCTATAAGGTTTACAACCCTCAAAGTGATTCATATGTAACAGTCATCGGTGAAAAATTCGATGAAGACGTCAACAGATGGTACACATATGATACAGATGGTGTAAGATACTATAACACAAGAATTAATTAAGTTTAATTCTTCTTTTTTTCTTTTTTTAGTCAATGAATACTGAATTTATTAGATTGTCCCTGTATGTGGTATCGTCCTTCAGGCTTTCTATGTGATGGATTACATTTAACTTCAAGTCCTCAAGCTTTATTCTGGTGTCTATATCGTTGAAGTCCACTTCAAAGAAAAACAGGTATTTGACTTCCATGTCCTGATTGTAGACTACCCAGCTGGGACCGTTGATGTCCAGAAATCTGATGGACCATTTTGACATGAGGTAGTTTATTTTTGATGATGTTTCTTCCACGTCAAAATCATCGCTTAAAAATACTTCTCTCATTGGTAAAAGTCCTCTGGCTCCAAATTAGGTATCGGCAGCTGAATCTCTTCACGGTTGAATATGCCGAGCATTGTTATTTCGCTTTTTCTAACTGAAATCGCCTGAGAGATATTTTCATCTTCGATTGAAATCATGGAAACGTTAACCCATTCCTCATCCTCAGCCAGATAAAGGCATGGTTCAAAAAGCTGGTATTTTGTTATGATGGTCATAAGCAATTCGTTGATTTCAACATTTCTTCCTGTGTGCTGGCGGTTCAGCTCTAAAATTCTATCCTTGACGTTCATATTAATCATTATCTATTAGGTTTTTAATAACTGTTTTGACTCCACATCTCATTAATCTCACAGAGCTTTTCAATGTTTTCTGATGCAGTTGAAAAACCGTCGAGCAGTATAAATTGGACGGCTCTGAAAAACCCTTCATATGTAAGCAGTGTGCAGTTTTCAAGCTTCAACTGGGAGTAATCGGGATTGTCCAAAATATCTTGTCTGAATTGACGTTTGATTTCTCCAAGCAAATCATCATCAATAAATGACTCTATGATGCCCTTTACTACATTTGCAAATGTGTTTCCAATCGTCTTAAGCATTTCAATTTCATCAGCCGAACGGTCTATTGATTTTTGAATGTTTAAAAATGAGGAGTAATCCTGATATCCGAAGAGTGTGAAACGTCCTTCAACAGTATGGGCTGCATATTCATCAATCAGGCAATTTTCACTGGAGTATGAAAGTATGAAAGTTATGATTGATTCCATTTCCATGGATTTGGTGCAGTCAAGGAGTTTGCACAGTATTTGCGTGAGGATTTCTTTAATTAAAAAGTGTGTGAGCTCATGAAACATTGTGGTAATCTGGAGTGAATCAAGCTGCCTGTCATCTACAAAAATCCTGTTGAAGCTGTAATA
>NZ_JBGULU010000047.1:0-19335 GCF_045116495.1 Methanobrevibacter sp.
AAAACGTAAAACAGCTATCGCAAGAGGTACTGTTCAAGAAGGAACCGGTAAAGTTAGAATTAACAGAATTCCTTTAGAACTTTATTCCCCTGAGCTTGCTAACTTAAAATTACAAGAACCATTAACTTTAGCTGGTGATTTAGCTAATCAAGTGGATATTAACATTCGCGTTGTTGGTGGAGGAGTAATGGGTCAAGCTGAAGCTGCACGTATGGTAATTGCAAAAGGACTTGTACAATGGTCCCAAGACATGGATTTAAAAGAAAAATATACTCAATATGACAGAACCATGTTAGTAGGTGACCCAAGACGTTCAGAACCTAAAAAATACGGTGGTCCTGGAGCAAGAGCACGTAAACAAAAAAGTTACAGATAATTACTCTGTACTTTTATATTTTATTTAAAATTAAAAAGATGATAAAAATGATTCCTATTAGATGCTTAAGTTGTGGAAAACCAGTTTCAGCTTACTTTGATGAATACACTACAAGGATAGCTAATGGTGAAAAGTCAAAAGATGTATTAGATGACTTAGGTTTAACTAGATACTGTTGTAGAAGAATGTTAATTTCTCATGTGCAAACATGGGAATAGATTTTACAATTGTAGGGATATTTTATTGTAAATATAATCTTGGTAAAATATGTGCCTAAAATGGAGTAATATTCATGAATGTTGAAAAGAAATTAACAAGGTTTGAAAGAGCTAGACTCCTTGGGGCTAGAGCAATTCAAATATCAATGGGAGCTAAACCATTAGTGGACATTAAAGATTCCCTTGATCCAATTGATATAGCTTATGAGGAGTTAAAAGCTGGAGTTTTACCATTAGATGTTATTAGAGATGAATAAATAGTTAATCTATTTATTCTAATAATTTATTTAAAAAAAATAAAAAATACCAATATAACTCTATAAAGAAACTTACTGATTTTTTTAGGGTATAGATTATATGGTAATAAATTAAATGACACTGAGGTGTTTTTTTTGGATAGTATAATAGAAGATGTCCAAGTTCGTAAGATTTTGGACAGCAGAGGAAACCCAACTATAGAAGTAGATGTAATTACTTGGAATGGGTTTGGTAGAGCTGCTGCACCAAGTGGAGCCAGTACAGGTTCTAGAGAAGTTGTATCTTTCCCTGAAGGCGGAGTCGATCTGGTTGTCCGTGAAATGGAAGATTTTATAGCTTCAGAACTAATTGGTATGGATGCTGAAGACATAAATACCATTGATGAAGTATTGCGTGAAATCGATGGTACTGATAATTTGGCAGCTATTGGTGGTAACACTACTGTAGCAATTTCCATGGCTGTAGCTAAAGCTGCTGCGGAATCTTATAACATGCCACTATACAAATACATTGGTGGAAATTTAGTTAATGAATTGCCATTTCCTTTAGGTAACATGATGAACGGCGGAGCACATGCGGGTGTTAATGCACCGGATATTCAGGAATTCCTAGTTGTTCCAATTGGAGCGACCAGTGTTGTTGAGGCAATTTTTGCCAATGCTCAAGTTCACAAAAGACTTAAAGAATTGATTCAAACTAAAGACTCCAATTTTACTGGTGGTAAAGGAGACGAAGGAGGTTGGGTACCCAACATTACCAATGATGCCGCTTTGGAAATTCAGGCAAAGGCCTGTGAAGAGGTTGGTGACGAGTTAGGTATTGAAATTAGGCCTTCTTTAGATATGGCAGCTTCTGAATTATGGAATTCTAATGAACAAAAATATGTTTATGATCAAGATGGTGTTAAAAGGGACACCGGAGATCAAATTGATTTTGTAAAAGATATCATTGATACTTACAAAATGTTTTATGTAGAAGACCCATTCGATGAATCTGATTTCAATGGATTTTCAGAGTTAACTTCAAAAGTGGGAGATAAATGTTTAATCTGTGGTGATGATTTATTCGTAACCAATAAGGAATTATTGGCTAAAGGAATAGATGAAAATGCCGCAAATGCTATTATCATCAAACCTAACCAAATTGGAAGTCTATCAGAAACTTATGCTACTGTAAAATTAGCAAAAGAAAATGGCATTGTTCCAGTTGTATCCCATAGGTCTGGTGAAACTACTGATGAAACCATTGCACATCTTGCAGTTGGTTTTGCATCTCCATTAATTAAAACTGGAGCTATTGGTGGTGAAAGAATAGCAAAGTTAAATGAACTTATTCGCATTGAAGAAGAACTTTCAAATCCTGTTATGGGTAAATTCTAATAATGATTTAGGGAGAGAATAAAATGGCTAAAGTAACTATTGACTATGATAAATGTGATGGTGCTGACTGTGCTGAATGTTCAGATGTTTGCCCAATGGAAGTTTTAGTTCTCGAAGGAGACAAAATCACAATTAACAATCCAGAAGATTGCAGTTATTGTGAAGTATGTATGGACGTATGTCCTAATGAATGTGTAAATATTGAAGATGAAGATTAAATATAATGAAAAAAGGTGATTATTAATGACTAACGAACTTTTAATTGATTTAGATAACTATTTAGCAGCAGGTTTACATATCGGAACCCAACAAAAAACCAGTGACATGGAAAAATATATATTCAGAGTAAGATCTGACGGTTTATACGTATTAGATATTCAAAAAACTGATGAAAGAATCAGACAAATCGCTAAACTTTTAGCAAAATACGACCCAGAAGACATTTTAGTAGTAGCTACCAGACAATACGGTCAAGCTCCTGTTAAAAAATTCGGTGAAATTACCGGTGCAAAAACTATCCCTGGTAGATTCATCCCTGGAACCTTAACAAACCCTAATTATGCTAAATTTATTGAACCAAAAATTATTGTTGTAACTGACCCAAGGTCTGACGCTCAAGCAATATTAGAATCTAAACAAAATGGTATTCCTGTTATTGCATTATGTGATACTGAAAACTTACTCAGTTTTGTTGATATTGCTGTACCTGTAAACAACAAAGGTAGAAAAGCTATTGCTTTAATTTACTGGTTACTTGCAAGACAAATCTTAAGAGAAAGAGGCGACATTCCAGAAGATGGTGACTTAGATATTGAACCAACTGACTTTGAACTTAAATTCTAAATGAGTTAAATGTTAAGACAACCTGCTGTTGCTGGAGCATTTTATCCAGATAATCCTGAAATCCTTAAAAAGACTATTGAAAAGTGTTTTTTAGATGATTTTGGCGTTGGTGAAATACCAACAATCAATAAATTTAAAGATACAGAGTATCCTATGCATATTATGGTCCCACATGCAGGTTACCAATATTCTGGTGCAATAGCTAGTCATGGTTATTGCAAGTTAGTTCAAAACGGTTTTCCTGAAGTTTTTATTATATTAAGTCCTAATCATACAGGATATGGTAGGGAAGTTTCTGTTTTCAATGAAGGGGAATGGATTACTCCTTTGGGAAGTGTTCAGGTTGATGGTGAATTTGCAGAGGCACTGATATCTCATTCGGATATTGCAAGTGCAGATTTCACTGCTCATAGATATGAACACAGCATAGAAGTTCAACTACCATTTCTACAATATTTTTCTGATGATTTCAAGATTGTACCCGTCACTATGGGATCCCAATCTTTCACGGCTTCAAATGATTTGGCAAAGGCAATTGTTGAAGCTGCAAATGAGTTGGATAAATCTTACTGTGTTATTGCAAGTACTGATTTGTCTCATTTCAACAATCAGGAAAAAGCAAATAAGGTCGATGGTTTTGTTTTGGAAGATATTGAAGAGATGAATGAATTCAAGCTTTTTGAAGAAATTATTCAGTATAACATTACCATGTGTGGTTACGGTCCTGTGATGACTGCCATTCTGGTTTCAAAAATGACCGATAAAACAGATTGTGAAATATTGGCATATAAAACAAGTGGCGATGTTACAGGGGACTTTTCTTCAGTTGTAGGTTATGCTTCAGGAATTTTTAAATAAGGTGTGTTTATGATAGCTAAAGCTTCTGCTCCGGCAAAAGCAATTTTATTTGGAGAACATTCAGTAGTTTATGGTGAGCCTGCTATAGCGGGAGCTGTAAATAAGAGGGCTTATATTACAATTAAAGAATCTGAATGTGATAAAAGTATTTTTAGAGCTCCTAATATAAATTTCGAAGCTGAATTACTTACTCGTGAAAAAAAATATATTTTAAGAAAAGGAAAACCAGGTATTATTCGATATATTTTAGAATCTGTTTATAGGGCTCATGACCATACACCAATTGACATTACATTAACATCAAATGTGCCTATTGGTTCTGGGCTCGGTTCATCTGCAGCCGTTACTGTAGCGACACTTGCCGCATTATATAGATATCATAACGTTCGTTTCAATAAAAAATCTTTAGCCCATGATGCTCATATGGTGGAACAGGCGGTTCAGGGGGTAGCCAGTCCTCTTGATACTTTGGTTTCTACTTATGGGGGGCTTGTTTATCTGTCCAGAAATAAAAAAGTCGAGCGTTTCAATGTTAATTTCAATGTTCCGTTTGTTGTAGGCTATACTACAAAGCATGGAAACACTGGAAAGATGGTTAAGGATGTAAGACATTTAAAGGATAAGAATCCAAAAATCATTAATCCTGTCATTACTGCAATGGGAAATTTAACTAATTACGCAAAACAGGCTATTTTGAAAAGAGATTTTGATAAAGTGGGCGAATTGATGAATATTAATCATGGATTTTTAGATGTGATAGGTGTAAATACTTTGGAATTATCTAGAATGGTATATAATGCAAGAGAAGCGGGAGCCATCGGTTCCAAAACTACAGGTGCAGGTGGAGGCGGTAGTATTATAGCGCTTTGTCCGGGGAAAGTTGATGAAGTTGCTGAAGCTATTGCACGTGATGATAATATATTAAAAATCCATTTCACTCGAAAAGGAGTTTCTTCAAGGGTTTATCAGTGATTTTATGATTATTTTAAAAATTGGGGGAAGCATCCTAACCAATAAGGATTCAACTGAAAGTGAAATCGATGCAGTGTCATTAAAGAGAATTGCATCTGAAATTAAAGCTTCACTTGACAATTCCAGCAAAGAACTGATTATTGTTCATGGAGCAGGATCTTTTGGTCATCCTCCTGCAAAAAAATACAGGATTGGCGAAGCATTTGACAAGGCCGAATATCCGCAAAAAAGAATTGGATTTTGTGAAACTCAAAATGCTGTTAAAAAATTAAACATGCTTATATGTGAAGCATTTATTGAAGAGGGATTGCCTGTTGTTGCTATTCCGGCTTCAAGTTTTATGACAGCATCCAATAAAAGGATTACACAAGGAAATCTTGATTATTTTAAGAAATATTTAGATAAAGGATTTATCCCGGTAATATATGGGGATGTCGTTTTGGATGAGGAATTGGAAATATGTGTAATTTCCGGAGACCAGTTAATCCAATACTTGGCCATGAATCTTAATCCAGATTTGGTTGTTTTGGGAACCGATGTGGATGGAGTTTATAATAAAAATCCTAAGACACATGAAGATGCAATATTTTTTGAAAAATTCAGTTCACTTGAAGACCTGGATACCTTGGAAGGAACTACAAACGTTGATGTTACCGGTGGAATGGTTGGAAAAATTAAAGAACTTTTATATTTAGCAGATTTAGGAATTGAATCTAAAATAATAAATGCTGAAGTTAATGATAATATTTTCAAGGTATTGGAAAACAAGGAAGTTAAAGGAACAGTAATTTCAAGGGGAAATTAAGAATATGATTTCAGATAGAAAATTAGAGCATTTATTAATTTGTGAAAATTATGATGTTGAGTTTAAGAATAAAACTACTGGATTTGAAGATATTGAATTAATCCATAATGTTTTGCCGGAAATAGATAAAAATGAAATAGATTTATCAACTTCTGTTTTTGGAAAAAAATTAGACTCACCTTTATTTATTACAGCTATTACTGGAGGACATCCTGCTGCAAAATCAATAAATAAACAGTTAGCAATTGCAGCGGAGAACAATAACATTGCTTTAGGAGTAGGCTCTCAAAGAGCTGCCTGTGAACATCCGGAACTTGCTGATACTTATACTATTGTTCGTGAAAATGCTCCGAACTGTTTGCTTGTAGGCAACATTGGAGCACCACAGCTTAATCTAGCCGAAAAAGCTGTTGAAATATTGGATGCGGACATTTTAGCTATTCATTTAAACCCTCTTCAGGAATCAATTCAGCCGGAAGGCGATTTGGATGCAAGAGGATATATTGATTTAATCAATAAAATAACAGAAACTGTTGATATTCCAGTTCTTGCAAAAGAAACAGGATGCGGAATCTCAGCTGAATCCGCTAAAAAATTAGTTGAAGCAGGTATTGATTATATTGATATTGAAGGAGCAGGTGGAACTAGCTGGGCAGCTGTTGAAACATACAGGGCTGAAGACAGATACTTCGGTGAACTATTTTGGGACTGGGGAATTCCAACTGCAATCAGTACAGTTGAGGTAACTGATGCTGTTGATGTTCCAGTTATTTCATCAGGAGGCATCAGATCAGGTCTTGAAGCAGCTAAGGCTATTGCTCTTGGAGCAGATGCGGTGGGCATGGCATTGCCATTTTTGAAAAATTCTGCATCTCAAGAAGATTTAAACAAATTTATTCATAGATTCAACGATTCACTTAGAATTGCAATGTTTTTAGTTGGAGCCAGTAATATTGAAGAATTAAAACATTCCCATCTTGTTATACGTGGAAAAACAAGGGAGTGGCTCAATGAAAGAGGAATTAACACAAAAAATTATTCAAGGAGATAAACCATGAGCGTTGAAGTAATCGCTATTGGAGGATATCAAGAAGTCGGGAAAAACATGACTGCTGTCAGAATAGGTGAAGATGTCATCATCTTTGATATGGGAATTCACCTTGACAGAATCAGTATGCACGAAGATACTGATATTGATAGAATGCATAGCTTAGATTTAATAGAAAGAGGAGTTATTCCAGACGATACCCTAATGAAAGATGTGGATGGTAAAGTAAAAGGAATAGTATTCTCACACGGTCACTTGGACCATATAGGTGCTGTAGCTAAATTAGCACATAGATATGATGCACCATTAATAGGAACACCATATACTGCAGCTTTAATTGAAAAACAAATTAAAGGGGAACGCAAATTCAAAGTAACAAATCAAATTAAACCTTTAAATCCTGGAAATAAAATGAAATTATCAAAAGATATTACTTTGGAATTTGTACAGTCAACACACAGTATCCCACAGGCAGTATTTCCAGTATTGCATACTCCTGAAGGTGTAATTGTATATGCACTTGATTTCAAGTTTGACAATCACCAGAAAGTATCTCCACCACCGGATTACAAAAGACTTAAGGAAATCGGTAGGAAAGGAGTGCTTGCGTTAATAGTAGAAACAACAAATGCTAAAAATTATAATGAAGTCAAAACTCATTCCGAAAGAATCGCAAAGAATATTTTAGAGGATGTAATGAAAGGACCTCTCCAAGAAAGTACCGGAATGATAGTCACAACATTTTCATCTCACGTTGAACGTGTACAGGCAATTGCAGACATTGCTAAAAAAAGCCACAGGGAAATATTTTTCCTTGGCAGATCAATGGAAAGATTCTGTGGAATTGCACAGAAATTAGGAATTTTAAAATTACCAAAAAATGCTAGTATTTACGGTTCTCCAAAAGCAGTAAACAAAGCTTTAATGAAGGCTGATGAAGATAGGGCAAATTATTTGCTTGTTACTACAGGTCACCAAGGTGAACCTGATGCGTTACTTCCTAGAATTGCTAATGGAAGGACCCCATTCAATATTAAAAAGGGAGATAATGTTATTATTTCAGCACCGATTATTCCAAACCCTACTAATGCTGCAAATAGGCACATTATGGAAAGGAGATTAAAATTGAAAGGTGCGAGAATTTATCCTAATGCTCACGTTTCCGGACACGCTGGAAGAGAAGATCACAGGGAATTCTTACGTATGTTAAAGCCACAACATATCATACCAGCACACGGAGATTTATCAATGCTTGCAGCTTATGCGGAATTGGCTGAAGAAGAAGGATATAGGATAGGCTATGATATCCATATCTTAAGAAATGCTCAAGCACAAGTATTTAAAAGTTAAAAGAGGGATATAATGAGCGATGTAAAAGAGGTACTTGGAAGTTATTCAACAGATATTACTAAAACTATTGAAGAAGAATTAGCTACTATCACTCCAGATAATCTTGCAGAGGCATCAGTTTACCTTACAAGAGCTGGAGGAAAAATGCTTAGACCGGCTTTAACATTAATAACTGCAGAAGCTGTTGGAGGAGTACGCGAATCTGCATTAAAATCCGCTGCAGCTATTGAATTGATTCACACATTTTCACTTATCCATGATGATATTATGGACCAGGATGACATGAGAAGAGGAATGCCTTCTGTTCATAAAGTATGGGGAGAAGATGTGGCAATTCTTGCAGGAGACACATTATTTTCAAAAGCATTTGAAATAATCATCTGCTCTGAAGGAACCAGTTCCGAACAAAACAATAAGGCTCTGGCTACTGTTGCGGATGCATGTGTTAAAATCTGTGAAGGTCAGGCATCTGATATGGGCTTTGAGGAAAGGTTTGATGTATCAGAAGATGAATACATGGAAATGATTTTCAAAAAGACTGGCGCTTTAATTGCCGCAGCTACAAAAGCTGGAGCTATTATGGGCGGCGCATCTGATGAAGTCATTGATGCAATGTATGAGTATGGTCGTTTAATTGGTCTTGCTTTCCAAATTCAAGATGACTATTTGGATATTGCAGCTGATGAGGAAACATTAGGCAAACCTATAGGATCAGACATTGGAAAAGGAAAAATGACTATTATTGCAATTAAGGGTTTAGCTAAAGATGAATCTGGCAGATTTCTTGAAATCCTAAAAGATGAAAATAATTCTCAAGAAGATATAGATGAAGCTGTTGAATTTTTAACAAATTGTGGTGCCATTGAATATGCTCGCAATTTGGCATTAGAATCTGTTGATAAAGCTAAAGAAGTACTTGAAATATTGGATGATTCTTCATCTAAACAGGTACTTGCCGACATTGCAGATTTTGTACTTGAGAGAAGTGCTTAAATTCTCTCATTTATTAATTTTTTTTTAAAGTTTTTTTTTAATTTTTCACATTTGTCTCATTTTAAGATTTCTGTTTTTTAAGACAATTTTCATGGAAAAAATCACTATTTTTGAACATTTTTCATTTTGAAATTTACCAAAATTTTTTTAAAAAATTCAAATAATTTATCATTAATTTTAACGATTTATCACGATTTTTAATGATTTTCATTTTTCTAATCTAAGTGCTTATTTTAGTAAATTATGATATTATTACAAGTAATATTTATTTTAGAATAGTAAATTATTATTTATTAATTGTTATAATTATTTATGTTTTGTTATATTATATTTAAATCAGTGTAACGCCTTAGATATTTTAATAATATTTATATATTTAGTAATATATCTATTATTAGGTTATCTAATTTAATTTTTTTAATTGGATAATTTAGTTTGACTATTTTAAAATTGTTCAGAGTCATACGAATTATTTCAAAAATTGGAGTGATGGGAATCAAGATTTTATCAAAAATTCAATTGTTGAATTAGTTGGGAGTTGTTAAAATCTTGTAATATTTTCAGTTTAATCTGTTAATATCTCATTTATTCTGGTTTATGTTATGAAAAGGTTTCTTATATCAATTATATTGGAGATATTATATGTTGGAGATTAAGCACACTTTATGCCCATCCTGTAGTGTAGGTTGTGGTATTAATGTTGTTTTATATGATGGTGAAATTGTGGGAACCTTCCTATATAAAAGACACCCTGTAAATGCAGGTAAAAATTGTTTAAATGGAAGAAATTCTATTGATTGTTATTTAAACAAATTTGAAAATGTTGATGTGGAAGCATTGATTGGTGATGTTAAAAAAGAATTGCAATCTGCTGATGCTTCAAACGTTACTGTAATTTGTTCCGGAAACAATACAATTGAAGAAATCGAAGCGATTAAAAATTTTGCTGATTATTAGATGATTTCCCTATTGGTTATAATGTTTATTATTTTTGAAAAATTGGAGTATCTAAAAATCTATAAAGATTTGGAGAATGCCTGAATTTTCATTAAAAAATTTCAGGATTCCAGAATTCTCCGGAACCCCTTATGTTAGTTATGGTTTTTGTTTTGAAATTTCTATTTTTAAGCAACAATAGTATACGAATTTATTAAAGAAGTGTTCTTTATGAATGATTTCTTTATATATTTATAGAAATTTCTGTGTTTGTGATAATATATTCTATTATCAACAATAATTTTATTTTAGTTATTATATAACTTTTTTCTTTGATTTTACATCAATTTTGCCAAGTCACAACAATTTTACTAAATGAGTGTAATTTTTATATTTTGTATGATATAATCCATGTTATTTAAATATTAAACTTCAGGTAACATTCAGCAATTTTTTCAAATAATCTTATTAACCTCTTTAACACAATATATTTTTATGAAAGGAATTATTGGAGCTATTGCCGGAGATATTATAGGATCACCTTACGAGTTCAATTCAATTAAAACAAAAGATTTTGAATTATTTGATGTAAACTCAGTATTTACAGATGATACTGTAATGACATTGGCCATCGCTAAATGGTTATGTGAAGACAGAAATTCTAAGGATGTTTTAATCAGGAATGTGAAAGATTTCGGAAATAGGTATATCAATGCGGGATATGGGCGAATGTTTTTAAATTGGCTTATTCAAGAATCTCCAAAACCTTATGGAAGTTGGGGTAATGGTTCAGCTATGAGAGTATCTCCGTGTGCATGGGTAGCTGACAGCTTGGAAGAAGCACAAAAACTTGCAGAATTGTCCGCTATTATAACTCATGACCATCCGGAAGGAGTAAAAGGGGCTCTTGCAACATCAGATGCCACATATCTGGCACGTATTGGCGCTTCAAAGGATGAAATTAAAGAACATGTTGAAGTTCAATATGGATATGATTTGAATCGCACAGTTGATGAAATAAGGCCGAATTATAAATTTGACGTCTCTTGTGCAGGATGTGTTCCTGAGTCAATAATTTGCTTTTTGGAAGCAGAGGATTTTGAAGATACAATAAGAAATGCTGTATCTTTAGGCGGTGATGCGGATACTCAGGCCGCTATTGCGGGGGGTATTGCTGGTGCATACTGGGATGTCCCTGATGATATTGTGGATGAATCTATCGTTCGATTGGATGATTTTTTATTTGAGACCTTTTTAGATTTCGATAGTAAATTATTATAATTCACTTTATTTTTTTTACATTAACTGGTGGTATTTTACTAAACGTGCCTAATTGTACAATAGGATGTATATTCTATTAAATTTTAATTTTAAAAACCAATGGATTTATCGTTAGTGTTAATTTAGCTATAAGCATTTGGAATCGATTGTTCAATCTTTCAAAATTATGAAGGCTTTAATCAATTTACGCTCATGATTTTTTCTTCCCTTTTTTCTTCATTTTTTTAAGCTGATTCATGAACCTTTCATCATAGTTGCGAGCCACATCTTCGTACTTGTTCCAGATTCCAATTGCAGTTTCTGGAAGTACATTTCGTTTATCCTCTGAAAACTTGGTATAGGTGTGCATCATCTCCTTTGAATCGGAAATCAGAACTTTAACAAATGGTATATCTGCTTTTTGAATGTTAATTTCTTCATCCTTAAACATGTTAATGATATTGACTTCATAGCCGTTAATGTAACATGTTGGGGAAGCCAAAATATTCACTTTTAGGCTTGGTCTGTTCTTAAATGCTTTAACAAGAGCTTCGCCTTCGCCTTCAAACAGAAAACCGATTCTCATATTTATTGATGTTCTTGCACGATTGATGATTTCCACTTCCTGGGATATGATCTTTTCGACACCATATATTCTCCAGATCGGGGCCTGGACCTGACTCATTCCATTTTCATAAACATTTGTCAGTCTTGTTATTGTATCATCAATCTCTGTGGAAATTCTGTCTTTTTCACGGCTTAATACTTCAACAGGTGATTTGACATGATATGTTTGGGGTCTTCCGTCTTCAATTTCGATGAAGTTTTTCTTTGAAAGTCCTTTCAACACGTTATAGATTTTGCTTCTGGGAATGCCGGATTTTTCAGCTATTTCGGTTGCGGTTGATGAGATTAGTGATGTCATGGTAACATATGCTTCAGCTTCATACATGGTAAGTCCGATTCCTTTAAGTACTGATACACTTTCTTTCATGTTAGTGTATCTGTTGTTGTAACTATATAAGTTTACTACTTTTAACCCTTGTTAAGTGACAAAATCTTTATATGCTTTTTTGAGATAATTATAATTAACGAATAAAATGAGGTTATTGAAATGGCAGATAAATTAGATATGTTTTGTTATCAATGTTCCCAAACCGCTCACGGTACTGGATGTACTATTAAAGGGGTTTGCGGTAAAAATGCAACTGTTGCAAGATTACAAGATAATTTAATCTTCACAATGAAAGGTATAAGTGCATACAACTACAATGCAAACGTTTTAGGAAAAGTGGACCCTGAAATCGATGCATTCTTAACCAAAGGTTTATACACCACATTAACAAATGTCAACTTTGATGTAAATGATCTTGTTGCATTGGCACTTGAAGCAGGAAAAGTAAGTGTAGACGTAATGAGATTACTTAAAGAGGCCCATATCGAAGCATACGGTGAACCAAAACCTGTAGAAGTTAAAGTTGGAGCACAGGAAGGTCCGGCTATTATCGTAACCGGTCACGACTTAAAAGCACTTGAAGAATTATTAAAACAGGTGGAAGGAACCGACATCAAGGTATACACACACTCCGAAATGTTGCCTGCTCACGGATATCCTGGTTTAAACCAATACGAAAACCTTGCAGGACAATTAGGTGGTGCATGGCATGACCAAAGAATGACATTCAAAAAATACAATGCAGCTATTGTCGGTACAAGCAACTGTGTATTGCCTGCAATGGATTCATACAAAGAAAGAATGTTTACAATGGATGTTGCAAAACTCGAAGGCGTAAAGACAGTTGAAGATTATGATTTCTCAGAAGTTATTGAATGTGCAAAATCTTTAGGAGGCCTTGAAGCTGAAGAATTGACTACAATAACAACCGGATGGAGTGCAGGAGCTATTGTTGAACATGCTGATGCAATCAAAAAATTAGTCGAAGAAGGCAAAATCAGAAGATTCTTTGTTGTCGGAGGTTGTGACAAAGCAGCTAAACATAACGACTACTACAGGGAATTCGTTGCAAACTTGCCTGAAGACACAGTAATTTTAACATTAGCTTGTGGAAAATACAAATTCAATGACTTGGATTTAGGTGATATCGAAGGAATCCCAAGATTATTGGATGTAGGTCAATGTAACGATACCATTGTTGCAGTTGATGTGGCAGTGGCTTTATGTGAATTATTTGGCATGGAATTAAATGAACTTCCATTAACTATTGTACTTTCCTGGATGGAACAAAAAGCAGCAGCAGTACTCTGGGCATTGCTCTATCTTGGTAAAAAAGACATGTGGATTGGACCTGTACTTCCTGCATGGTGCAATGATGACATCTTAAATGTACTTGTTGAAAACTATAATTTAACACCAACAACTGGAGATGCAATAGCAGATATTAAAACAATTATGGGGGAATAGTTGTGAGTAAAGATCTTAAGGCAAAACCACTTGATATACAATTTTTGCTTGATTATCAAAAAGACAGCGTTGTCAGTCGTGAAGTAATCAAAAAAGAATTAGGAACCGTGACATTTTTCGCTTTTGATCAAGGTCAAGGACTTTCCGAACATTCAGCACCTTTCGATGCAATGGTTCAGGTAATTGATGGTGAAGCCGAAATTACAATTTCCGGTAAAAAACATACTGTTAAAGCTGGTCAGATTATAATCATGCCGGCAAACGAACCACATGCACTTCAAGCTGAAAACAGTCCGTATAAAATGATATTAACCATGATTAAATCTGACTAATGTCATTCAAACCTTTCATGAAACTATGATGTTATTGGGTATTTTCACTCAAATAATTTCATAGTTTTATATCTCTTTTTAAGTATTGGAATGTTATTTTTTCCACCAGACCATTATCCAGTCAGCTTTGTCTTTAATGTTATAATATTTTTTAGTTTCACTGTCATAGGTGAGTATTCTTTCCAGATATTTTCTAAGAAGCGTTTTTTCTTCATCAGAATATAAATCAAGTCTGAATTTCCCATTGTCCATGGCTTCATCAATACTTTCATATTCACGGTAGTTATTCAAATCAAAGCGTTGTACATTTGCGTAAATTCCCATATTGAATAGGATGTTAAAGAAATAATTGTAATCAGGGAAATCTTCCGTCTTTTTTCCCAGTTCCTTTTCAAAATCTTTTTCTATTTTTTTATTTTCTGGTCCAAAAATAGTTATGAATACATATTTGTCTGCAATTTTATTCAATTCGGCCAAAACTTCCTCAATTGGCATTATTCCATTTAATGACCTGGAGCAGACTACCACATCAACATCACCGATTTCTTCGTATTTTATCTCTTCAATTGGTTTTAGGATGGTTTTGATGTTGTCTGCATTTTCATCGTTTGCTCTTTTTTCAAGATATTCCAGCATTTTAGGTGAGGAGTCAAGTCCGATTACCTTTTTAACTTTTTTTGAAAGGGGAACTGTTATTGATCCTTCACCGCACCCGACATCCAGTACGGTATCGTTTTCATCTAGAATCAGCATGTCAAACAATGCATCGTTATAGTCGTCTTTTCGGGTTCTTTTGAAAAATCCTGGGGCTGCCTTATCCCAGTCCTTATTGTTTTTGCCTTCCAGTCTTTCTCTCCAATAGCTGGCCCAATCAACATCATTCGGATTTTCAATGCATTGTCTCATTTCTTACACCTTTGATTTTACCGGATAATACGTCTTGATAATCTTCATAATTCTCTTTTAAAAGTTCAGGAATATCTAATTCATATGGACATTTGTCTGTGCATGAGTAGCATTCGGTGCAATCTTTTGTATGCTCCATCATTTCCTGATATTCTTCGGTCAGGTAGGGTTCTGCCGGAAAACGCCTAATCCACAAGGACATTCTTGCGCATAGGCTGATGTTTATTTCTTCAGGGCATGGTATGCAGTATGCACAGCCTCTGCAGAAGTTTTCACCGAGCTCTTTCTTATCATTTTCAATTTCGGCTTTTAAATCATCAGTTAAAATGGTGTTGTCATCGTATGACAGGAACTCATCAAGTTCTTCCAGCTTTTGAATTCCCCAGATTGGCAATACATTATCAAATTGATTGATATATGCAAAGCTTGCTTTTGAATTTTTAATCAGACCTCCGCCCATGGCTTTCATTGCAATAAAACCGACATCATGGTCTTTGCATTTTTCAACAAGTTCGATTTCCTCTTCTCCGCTCAGGTATGAAAACGGATATTGCAGGGTTTCATAAAGTCCGCTTTCAACAGCTTCATGGGCAAATGAGATTTTATGGGTTGTAATTCCAATATGTCTAATCATCCCTTTTTCTTTTGCTTCAAGCATTGCTTTATATACATCATCATCCTCTTTCGGAACAAATGAGATATTGTGGAATTGGTATAAATCCAAATAATCTGTTTTTAAACTTTCAAGGGAAGTTTTCAAATCACTCCAAAAAACTTCTGGAGTTTCAGCAGCCGTTTTGCTTGCAAGATAAAGTTTTTCTCTTGGAATATCTTCAAATGCATTTCCCATTTTCTCTTCACTGTCTGTATAAAAATGTGCAGTATCATAGAAATTAATTCCATTTTCATATGCCTTTTGAAGTATTTCAACTGCCTCGTCCATACTGCATCTTTGAATTGGAAGTGCTCCAAATCCATTTTTGTTTATTTCTAAATTTGTTTTTCCCAATCTCATTTTAAAGCCATCTCTAAAGTTCAATTATTTTTATAATTTGCATGTGAATTGAACATCAATCCATTAATATCCATTCATTTTCAATATGAAATATAAAATAAATATGATAACTAATGCGATAATTGCGTATTTTGCAGGAAGGAACTTTGTCTGTTTGAATTCCTTATCTTCAACGTCACCATGTCTCATGATGCGGTCCTTTTCAAATGAACATTTCTGATAAATAGATTCTATGTCTTTTGGAAGTCTGCCGTGCTCGTTAAGCATGTTGATTGTTTTGTTCAGGTATTGCACAGCTTTCTGATTATCTCCAAGTTCAACACAGCAGAATGCCGCTTTGTAGTTGAAATTGGTTACAAGTTCCAAATCATCTTCAACCTTCCCTTCATAGCGTAGACATTCATTATATGCCTTTAGCGCTTCATCGTATCTTTTAAGTTCATATAATGCATCACCTTTGGCATTAAATGCGTTTAAAGTATCCTCTTCAGCCAGTGATTTTTCCAAATACTCCAAGGCCTCTTCATTTTTTCCAGTCTTTTGAAGCATCTGGCCCTTATACAGGTCGGTCTTTTGACTTGAACCGAACTGATTTTCATAATTGTTCAAACTTCGAAGAGCATCATCATATTTTTTAGCTTTAATCTGAAGTTCAATTCTGGCCATGATAAGTTCTTTTTTAGACAATCTAGGTTCCTCTACTTTAGAATAGGTTTTATATTTATCTAAAGCCTTGTCCATGTATTCAAGGGATTCATCAATTTTTCCTTTATTGAATCTGGACATTGCCTTGTCGCACAATACATTGATGGATTTAGGCTGTCTTTCCAGATATTCATCGAAATATTTCTCACCATAATCTCCATTATCATGGCTTTCATCATAGTACTGGTAATACATTCCCTTTTCTTCAAGGGCCTGCAAATCTCCTTCATCAATAAGCAAGTCTAAAATTGATAAATAAGATTCTACATCATCTTTTCCATGTCTTTTCCGAGCTAACATAAGGGCTTCCTTCAAATTACCCTCTTCGATGTATAGCTTTGCTTTTTCAACAGCATCACTCATGTATATCAACCTAATTTTTTTATCAGGCTCCAATTTTTTTTAACTACTCTCACTATATTTATATATTTTTAGATAGATAAATAATATTGCTTATTTTTATTGAATTAATTAAATGTGATGATTAAATGAATGATTTAGAAGAAATTGTCTATAAACATGCTCTGCTTAATGCAGCCAAACATAAGGGAAGTGCTAATCCCGGAGCTGTAATGGGTTCAATAATGGCGAACGAACCAGAACTCAGAAGCAAAGCTAAAGAAATAGGTCCGATGTCAGGTAAAATTGTAGGAAAAGTAAATGCTTTAAGTCCTGAAGAGCAAAAAGCTGAAATGGAAAGATTAGGTATTGAAGTGGAAGATAAAAAGCCTAAAGCAAAAGAGGTTGGATTACAGGAGCTTCCTGGAACTCATGAAAATATCGTTTTGAGATTTGCACCTAATCCGAGTGGACCTTTACATATCGGACACTCAAGAGCGGCAGTTCCTAATGCGGAATATGTTAAAAGACATAACGGTAAGTTAATTTTGAGAATTGAAGATACTGATCCGAAAAGGGTTTATGAACCTGCTTATGAAATGATTCCTGAAGATTTGGAATGGTTGGGAATCAAACCTGATGAAGTAATCTATCAGTCAGACAGGTTTGAAATCTATTACGATTATGCTCGCCAATTGATTGAAAAAGGAGCAGCGTACATGTGTACCTGTGATGGGGCAACCTTCAAGGAACTTAAGGACAACTGCAAAGCATGTCCATGCAGAGACAACTCCGTTGAAGAGAATTTGGCATTATGGGACAAATTTGATACAATGGAAGCTGGTGAAGCAGTGCTCAGAGTTAAAACTGATATCAATCATAAAAACCCTGCTATTCGTGACTGGGTAGCGATGAGGATAGTTGATGAGGAGCATCCTCGCTTAGGTACAAAATACAGATTATATCCTATGATGAACTTTTCAGTTGCAGTTGATGACCATTTGATGGGATTGACTCATGTGTTAAGGGGGAAAGACCATTTGGCAAATACCGAAAAGCAAAAATACCTGTATGACCATATGGGATGGGATGTACCTGAATATATCCACTATGGCAGGCTCAAAATGGAAGATATTGCACTAAGTACCTCAAAGGCAATGGAAGGCATTGAAGAGGGAACCTACAGCGGTTGGGATGATCCAAGACTCGGAACATTGAGAGCTATTGCAAGACGTGGAATTGACCCAAGAACAATCTATGATTTGATAACCGAAATGGGTGTAAAAATGGCTGATTCCGCAATCAGCTGGAAAAAGATTTATGGATTGAACCGCAATTTCCTGGAACCTGTAGCCAATAGGTATTTCTTCTGCGAAAACCCTCAATTGATTGAAGTTGACGGCTATGAAGATGGCAATGTGGATATAGAAAGACCTCTACATGCAGACCACTTGGACAGGGGAAACAGAATATTGCCGTTTGATGGAAAAGCCTATCTGGCAGAAAGTGACATTAACGACGGAATATTCAGATTAATGGATGCTGTCAATGTCAACATTAACGGTGATGAAATCACATACCACTCCACTTCATTTGAAGATGCACGTGAGGTTAAAGCCAGAATTATTCAATGGGTGCCTGTAGATGATAATGTCAATGTCAAAATAGTAATGGATGATGCATCAACTAAAACAGGTCTTGGTGAAGGTGCACTCAGAGATTTGGAAGTTGGAGATGTAGTTCAATTTGAAAGGGTAGGATTCGCTCGCCTGGATGAAATTAGAGATGATGAGTTAATATTCTACTTTGCTCACAAATAGGTGATTTGATGGTAATGTTTTCAAATGGATTTTCAACACTTCTAATGCCAGAGGATTTTGAACAGATTCCTCCTAAGGATGAATTTACTGATATGTATCTGGTTAATACTAAAATTCCAATGTCTATCAAGTTTTCAACAACCCCTACATTATCAGGTCTTCCTGAAATAATGAATGGCATTGAAGAAAATTTGAAAAACAACGATAAAATTCAATTGGTTACTTCAGATTTCATTGTAATTAATGAATCTCTTTATTATATGGTTGTTTCTTCATTCAACGATGGTGAAAAACAAATCAGACGCAATGAATTTTTATATGTGGAGGATGATAATCTCTACATTTTTGAATTTACGTATCCTTATGCAGATAGAGAATTGGATGACTTCTATTTGAATGTAATTCGTTCCTTAAAAATTATTGTTCCTAAATATATCGTTGAAAACGGTAGTTATAGGTTAAACAAGGAATGAGTTATTTTTTTTCTTTTTCTTTTTTTT
>NZ_JBGULU010000048.1:0-2544 GCF_045116495.1 Methanobrevibacter sp.
TAGAAAATCCGACCCGCAAAATTTAGAAAATATGATCTGCCACCATCCACAAAAAAATGATCCACATGGTTGAAAAGCCGATCCCTCTGCAATAAGAATTTATGAGCTGGATAGGATAGCTGTACGCAATTGCATTATTAAACATACCGCTCATATCGTCAACGTTTGATGTATCCCAATTACCTATTGGCTGATTAAAAAAATATCGTATTAGGTCTAAAATCTCCTTAACTTTTAGGAGTTTTTTACCCCTTAACTAACTTGATATTAGACTTTGTCTATTATTTCGTCAATGTCATTTTCGTTAATTTTAAATTCAGCCAAAATATTTTTTTGCCTTTTATCTAACTTGTATCGCCTCGTGTATTTTGAAGTATTTAAATTTCGGTCTGCAGAAATTTCTTGCAGAGAACGTATTACAGCAGGCACCGTAAAATTTTTTCGATCTTTCTCTCTTTGTTTAGATACGCGAATTGAAATGAGCGCATACATAATAGAAGCTACAAACCAGATCAAAGATTTTCCATGAATCGAATCATCAGAGTAAACTCCGATAACATCCATTCCAAGAGAAGATTTCAACGAAGTAAACACGCGTTCTACACAATTTCTTTTGGAATAAGCGATTCTGCACTCCCGTCCGTTTGTTTTGCAAGAACTAACCAGTATTCTGTAACCGCAAAAACTTAACGCCTCATTAATTCGTTCGTGATTATCCTGGTAGGATTTTATTATGAAAGCTGGAATTTCTTCTGTTTCACCTGAATGTCCCTTACCTCTCTTATTTATTTTCATTGTTCCGTTTTGTTCGTATTCAAGATTCAGGTAATAAAAATGTTTCTTTATTTCTTCGAGTGAATATTTTGTTTTGCGGTTTATAGCATTATCCAGTTCCTTTTTGAGAGACACCAGTTTTGAATAAAAATTTGTACGATGTCCGGCTTCAAGCATATGATCCCAAATGAGAATAAAATTTCTTAAAGGTTCATCCTTTCCATCAAAAAGTTTTCCTTCAACGGTCATTGCAAATTCATCATATTCCGGAAGATAGTTTTCATTTTTTTTAATTTCTGAAGAATATTGTTTCAGCAACTCTTCTCCGCAGCTTAAATCTTTTCGAAGCATCAACAAAAAGTCAATTCCGGCATCATCAAAATCTTTAACATTACGTTCGGATATATATCCTCTGTCACAAATCATAGTAATATTTTTTGCAACATCGTCGCCCAGTTCTGAAAAAAATTTAATCATCTCGGGAGCCTGTGTCACGTCGGTTACTGAGCCAGGAAAATTCATAAAAGTGAGAGGCAACCCGTCAGCCTGTCTTACCACATAATCAGAGTTAACCTGATTCAAAGTTTTATCATCTTTGGCATACCCCTTCTGAACTAGAAAAACTCCTTCTGCCTGACTGTTTACGTTTGTGGAATCGTAGCAGACATAAACTTTTTGATCACCTAAATTTCTTGCTGCCCAGTTGTCTTTAAAAAAATTAATTTTTGAAACACTAAGATCTTCATTCAAAAATGAAGATATGCTCGAATCACTGATACTGCCATTGGAAAATAAAATATTTTTTCTTGCCCAGTGTGGATAGTGTTGAAACTTTGCAGACTCTTCAATCAGCATATAACTGGCGAGATCTAAAATGAGATTAGCGTCGTCAGAACCGAAAGCTTCAACAAGGCAATTGAGTAGTCCGGATTCATCACACAATTTTTTCAGAACTGCATAGGTGCCAACAGAAATATGATCATCCCTGGCCGGACGTTCAGGTAAATTTTCCTTATCAAAAATCAAAAAATAATTTTTATTTGCATACATGAACCGGTTGTCTTTCCAGTTGGTTGGATCTACCGCGTAGCCTATCCCAATTTTTTTGTGAGTGGAATAAGAACATTTGCCCTTACTGTTACTTGACGCGTATTCGTTGGTTAAATTTGCCAGAACATAACCTGTCTTTTTATTAACAGTACAGTTCATAGGAATAGGGAAAATATTATCTTGAGAGCGAGAAACTGTAGCCATAGCGTAAATCCAAAAACAAATCTATATGGGGTACAGTATGCCCTGTATAGATTTGTTTTTCAAGTACCGAGTAGTCAAAAAAAAATTTTTTTTGAGGGTAAAAAAACGAAAACCCCTTGATATTACAAGGGATTCACGATTCTATTTCTGAAATTCTTTAGTAGATTGTGATCATGGGGTAATTTTGATCAAAAGTTAAGGAATAATATCGCAATTAATCACAATCATTGGGACTCTACAATATTCAATTCGTTTGGCAATCTTCTTAAGAAAAACTACAATGATCCTTTAAGGCAATAGGATCCTAAAATTAGGATCCTGTTTGCAGAATTTGTTTCTACGGCAATGTCTTACTTAAACTGCAGATGTGAATCAAATCCTTTTAAATGGAATGATACTTTCGTCAGTGTCCTTATGGTTTCTGTGGTTATTAAGAGCTGCTTCATAGGATGTATTTGCGTAACAGTAGGCACATTGATGAAGACAGGTATTGTACATGCCGATATCCTTACTTAT
>NZ_JBGULU010000049.1:0-15095 GCF_045116495.1 Methanobrevibacter sp.
CAATAAGGGAGATTATTACGCGGGAATCGTGATACCGAAGAATTTAAGTGAGAACATCGTTTCGATTACCGGGGACAATCCAAAGCAAGCAAAACTGGAATATGTTGTAAACATTAAAGCAAATCCAGTCGCCAGCAGATTAACTGACGCCGGTGCTAATGCTATTTATACATCCCTTAATGCAAAAATTGTTGAATTAATAGACCTTGCCGCATATGGTAAACTCGGAGAACTTCAAGAGGGTCTTGCATCAGGAGCCAGCCAATTAGGCGGTGGAGCAGTACTGCTTCAATCCGGTGCTTCGCAGGTAGCTGCGGGAGCCGGCCAGGTAGCTGCAGGTGAAAAAATAATTAAAAATGGAAGCGCTGCAGTCAAACAAGGTTCATCACAAATTAAACAGGGCGCTAAAAATGTATCCCAAGGTGCAAATAAGGTTCAACAAGGATCAGAAGAATTGCAGGGAGCAGTAGACCCATCATTAATGCCGGAAGGAGCAATAAAAGAATATGCTAAAAACAGTGCAGCCCTTGCAAATGGTAGTAGCGAGCTTGCAAAAGGTTCAAACTATCTTGCGGGAAACTCATCATTACTAGCTGACGGTTCATCGAAATTGGCTGACGGTTCGCTTGCAATGGCAGAAGGTTCATTAAGTCTTGCAGCCGGTGCAGAATTACTTGGAAATTCTGCTGCACAAGCATTATTCGCAGCATCCGGAGCATTAGCAGCATCCGCTAATTCACTTGCATCAGTTACTGGAATTAACGAAACCCAACTTGGAGACTATTTATTCTCACCTATAAAATTGGACAGACATGAAATATACCCTGTACCTGACTACGGATCCAGTGTATCTCCATTTTATATTGTATTATCCATGTGGGTTGGTGCTTTAATTACTTGCGTACTCATTGAACCAAAATCAAGTGTAGGAACTCCATATTCCCCATTTGAAATGTATACCGGTAAACTATTAATTTATATAATTTTAAGCATACTTCAGGCCTGTGTAACACTTATTGGAGCACAACTTTTAGGAGTTTATGTAGCTAATTATCCTCTGTTTATACTTTCGGCGATACTAGTGTCGGTAGTATTTATGATTCTGATATATTCCATAATTTCGGCTATCGGTACTGTTGGAAAAGGTGTTGCAGTTATTCTTTTAGTATTCCAGATATCCGGAACCGGAGGAATCTACCCAATAGAAATTATGCCTAAATTGTTCCAGGCATTGCATCCGTATCTGCCGATGACATACGGAATTTCACTGGTACGGGAAGCGCAGTTGGGCGTTGTATGGTCAAATTACTGGCCTTCTTTAATTATTCTTTTAGGCATAGGTATTGCAACCGTTATTGCTGCAATGCTTATTAAAGAAAAAGCAGATAAAGCATCCAAGTACTTTGAAGAAAAATTAGAAGAAAGTGGATTATTCTAGAAGTTGACTATCAACTTCTACTCTTATTTTTTTAGATTACAAACCTAATACATCCCTATCAGGGTTGGAATTTTTGAATAGATTGATTTTTGTATCACTTTTCCATGTGAATTTCAAAAGACCTGCATGAATTAGTTGTAAGTCTTCATCTGAAAAACCATCCAAATAGTAAATTTTACCTCTTTTACCAACATTCATTAAAAATCTTATCATGTGGCGATAAACCATTATTGTAAAAGGTTTATAGACTACAATATCATCAGTAATGTATTCAATTAACTGTTCTGTTTCAAAAACATCCGGCCTTATCACTTCTACATTGCAATTCGGAAATTTTTCAGATATAATTTTCTCATAATCCAAAATATCACCTACTGATAACTATTTACATATCCAATATTTAAACATGAATATAAATCGTTCATCGATGAACAGTTTCCTAGGAAACATTTATATATCAATTCCAATAAAGAAATGTATGATAACATGAACGACGAAAACCTTGACAAATTTGATTCAATGCCATTCATTTCATTAATTCACCATATATCAAAAAATAAACTAAAATATACCATGGAAAATCCCAATCGCATAGACATGGTTCATGAAGGTCGTTATTTAATGGAAATTCATAAAAAAAGGGACTTATCCCAAGACGACCTGGCAAACATTTTCGGCCAAAGCAAAGGAACAATAGCAAAGGCATTGAAAAAATTAGAGGATAATGAATATGTCGAGAGAAAAATTGATGAAAATAACAGAAGAAAATACATATTAAATACAACAAAAAAAGGAGAGGAACTAGCTATTTTATTGGAAAACGACTTGGAAAACTGGGAAAAAATCGTGGGGATTGACAGATTAGACGAAAAAACAAAAAATCAGTTAAGACAAATAGCTAGAAAAAGTGAAGAGATACTTGAAGAATAGGGATTATTATGGCTAACAAAAATGTGGAATTAATGAGGGGAGAACCTGAAAGAGCAGTAAAAAAATTAGCTATTCCAATAATGATATCAATGATACTGACTGCATTATACAATATCGTTGATGGAATATGGGTGGCAGGACTTGGACCAACAGCCATTGCAGGAATTGGATTTGTAACCCCAATTTTCATGGTACTGAATGGGGCAAGTGTCGGCCTTGGAAACGGGGCAACCAGCAGCATTTCAAGATTTATTGGTGCAAAAAATAAAGAGATGGCAACCAAATCAGCGACACAGGCATTGTTTATATTTTTAGTAGCTTCAATTGTATTAACAATTATTTTTATAATTATACAGGAACCTTTACTTAGAAGTTATGGTGCTACAGGACAAACATTAAAAGAAGCAATAGCTTATGCAACACCTCTATTTTTAGGACTTATAGCTTTAATGTTTGGAAATGGTTGCAGCGGAATCCTTCGTGGTGAGGGGGATATGAAACGTGCAATGTATGTTGTAGTTGCTACAGTCATTTTAAACGCTTCACTTGATCCGATATTCATTTATACATTTGGTTTAGGTTCAGCCGGTGCATCACTTGCTACAATCGTTAGCTCTTTAATTTCAGCAATAATAATTTTATACTGGATTCTGATTAAAAAGGACACATATATTGATGTTACTCTTAAAAACTTTAAATTTGACTCCAAATTAACAAAAGATATCCTTAAGGTTGGAATTCCATCTGCACTCGACATGTTAATCATGGCAATTGCAATGTCAATCTATTTAATTATAATTGCAATGATTGGAGGAGACTATGGTATTGCAACATTTACATCAGGCCAAAGATTATACCTATTTGCGATAATGCCCCTTACAGCTATTGGATCTGCAGTTATTGCAGTATCCGGAAGTGCATATGGTGCCCGTAATGGTGATTACCTATCCAGAGCACATAAATTTGGTGCAAAATTCAGCTTAGGTTTAGGAACAGCCATTACATTAATATTAGTTATTTTTGCAACTCCTCTGGCGACAATATTTGCATACACTCCCGAAACTGCCAATCTGGTTCCTGGAATTGCAGAATATCTGCAACTCGTTTGTCCATGTTTAATTTTAACAGGTATAGGAATACCATCAAGCTTTTTCTATCAAGGAATTGGAAAAGGAACATATAGCCTAATGTTTACAATTTTAAGAGAAATCCTGTTTGTAGTCCCTTTAATCAATGTATTCGTATTTGTCTTCAATTGGGGACTTGTCGGAATCTGGCTGGGATTATGTATTGGAAGAGCAATTGCCAGTATTTTAAACTATGTCTTTGCAAGATATGAAATAAAAAGAATACGGACAATATTTGGAAATTAAGAGTTGAAACTCTTAATTAATTTTCTTTTTTTAATTGTCCAATACACAACCAAAAACCACCATTGATTTCAAGATTTAAAAATGCCCTCATAAAAAACTATTGCAATCCACCATAAAAATTGATTTAATACCTTTAAATTGCTTTAATTTGAAACTTACTAATTTATTAACTTTTAAAATAAATATAGGGAATACAAATTAAATTTAAAGGTGTTATCATGAAAACAGAAGATTTTAATTTAAGGGCAAAGATAATTAAAGAAACATTTGATGACCACAAAAAAATAGTATCCCATGTTAAAGTCGGAGATTTGAGAATTAACTGCAATATCCCTGATGATGACGATATTTTAATAAATTCCGATGGAGATTTCATTTATTTAGATATCCAGCAGGAAAACTTTACCGAGGAGGAACTTGTAAAATTCGTCGAATTTGCTGAAGAGGCATATGAAAAATACGGACAGCACATTTCAATATATCTTCTCTGCCCAAAAAATATCGACATTTGCGTTAGAGAATTTGAAATAAAATCAGATTCATCATTTACCATCAAATTAGCCTGTATAAATGAAGATCCGTGTAAAATCATCTTAGATGGAATTAAAGAAAAAATAAGAGCTAACATAATGCCTGATGATAATGATTTACAGGCACTGGCAAAACTTCATAAATGGTGTAAAGCAGAAGAAAGGCATTATTATTTAATGGAATACATCAAAATAGTTAATAGACTAAATTATTAACTATTTATTCCACTTCAGAATTGTTTTACCAAATTTAGAAATTGAATCTTTATCAAATGCCACTTTTAAGTCATTGAGAGAGTTTATTTCACATATATTGGTAATTAACTTTTCCAAATAATCAAATAATTGCGGATTTTTTTCAAGGAGCCTTACCACTCCTTCAAAATCTTCCCTTTCAGACCGACTATTTCCTTGAATTGTTAATCCTTTTTCCAGAACCATTCTTGTATTGATTGGAATCGGATATTCACTGACTCCGAATAAGCTAATTGTTCCTTGAGGATTAATCAAATCAATTATTTGTTCAATAGCTGATTGTGATGCACTTGAACCCACACATTCAAATCCATGGTCAATCACCACATCTTTCGCAACATCATGTATTCTGTATATCTCATCAGCAAAGGAAAATAAATTAAGATTATCCTGATGTTTTCCAAAGACTATCACTTTAGACTCCGGATAGATTTCTTTTAGAAGCAATGCTGTGATAAAACCCAAGTTTCCATCACCCCATACTCCCAATCTGCTTTTAGGAGTAATTGCTATATCTTCAAATTTAGTTATTCCCTGATAAGCAACAGTAATCAATTCAATAAATGCAGAAACATAATCATTAAAATCATCAGGGAGTTTTACAACCCTGTCAGCTTCGAGTTTTATTAAATCTGAGGTGAATCCGTCAAACCCGCTTCCCCTGAATTTGGAGCTGTAGGAATAATTGGCTCTGCAAACATCCTCTCCGCATGGAGTGTTTGGAATCATCACTACCTTATCACCAGATTTAAAATTACTTTCACCATCAAACACTACTTCCCCTATTCCTTCATGGATTAATGCCATAGGCAATTTTTTATCTAAAATTTCGGCAGGCCTAGAGCCTTGATAGTATCTTTGGTCTGCCTGGCAGATTGACAAAAAGGTTGGCCTTACTACAACACCATCCAACTCAATTTCATCTATTGACTCTTCAAAGAATTTTGGAGATTTTAATCTGTAAACAATATTAATCATGTGAATCCTCAAGAATTGTATTTGCCAATTTCAAATCATAAGGGTATGTAATTTTAATATTTGTCACTTCCCCTTCAACTAGATATACATCTTCATCTTTAAGTGTGAAGATTTTACATGCATCAGTTAGAATATTACTTTCCTCTTCTGTTAAACTAGTGATTAAATTGAAAAGTTTTTTTATATTGAAGCTCTGTGGTGTCTGGCCTTGGTAATAATAATCACGTACAGGAATACTGCTGATGGTTGCTCCATTGATGCTTTCCACAATTGTGTCTGTAGCGGGAACAACAGTATCACAAGCACCATATCTTTTTGCAGCATCTATATTGTCTTCAATAATTCTATGAGTCACAAAAGGACGTACTGAATCATGAGTAATGATAACTGATTCATCATCAATTCCAAAATTCTCCTCAATATAACTTATAGAGTTCATTAAAGTATCATTTCTGGTCACTCCACCTTCAATAACAATAATATCCTCATTTTCACCAATATATTCATGAATTAAATGATTTGTATGATTAATGAAATTTTGAGGTGTTAAAACAATAATCTTATCAATTTTACTGTTAATTACAAATTTTTCGATAGTATGAATAATAACAGGCTTATCGCCCAAATCCAGAAATTGCTTAGGAGTATCTGTTCCTCCCATTCTAGATCCGATTCCACCTGCCAAAATAGCTGCAAAAATCATTTAGCTGACTCCTTTTCAAAAATAATCAAATAGTGGGATTTACCGTCAGGACCTTCCAGACCCAAATCCTCATTCAAATAAACTTTTTTAAATCCGAACTTAATAAATATGCTTTCCAATTCTTCGGGAGCATATTTAATTTCAACAGGAGGTCCGAATGACCATTCAATAGGCCTAAATTCCACTATTGCAAATTTTCCATTAGTTTTAAGAATTCTTAATAAATTTTCAACAACATCATCCATATTTCCGGAGGCCTTAAAACCATGAACCACATTAAGCATGAAAATCATGTCAATAGAGTTATCTTCAATCTGAGCCATATCTGAGGTAATGTCTGCGTTAATGTTGATTAAATTTTCAAGGTTGTTTTCAGCCTTGTACTCTTCCAGTTCTTCAATAGACGGTTCATAATTATCTACTGCATAGGCCAATCCATCTGGAAGATAATCTTCGATGGCTTTTATGGCAATGTGGCCATCCCCACAACCGGCATCCATAAAAACCTCATTTCCTTTGAGGTCCAATTGACTTAATATCTCATCAGAATCCAGAAATTTTATACTTGATTTTGCATGATGTTTATGTTCCTGCACAATATCACCACATCTTCATTAATAATAATCTTTAAAAAATAGTATTTAATAATTTTCAACAAACTGAAAAATAAAACTTAACTATAAATAATTAAAACAATATAAAATATATGGGTTATTAGTTTAGTTTAACATAACCATTTATAGTTTTTAGGAGCATGAAAAATGAGATGCGTTGGTACTGTTGTACGTGGTATAAGGACACCAATTATTAAAGAAAATGATGATTTAGTCACAATAGTTATAGATTCATTGATGGCTGCAAAAGAAAGTGAAGGATTTGAATTCAGAGATAAAGATATTGTTGCAATAACAGAAGCGGTAGTAGGTATTTCAGAAGGAAATTACGTAACCGTAGATGACGTTGCTGAAGATTTGCAAAATAAATTCCCATCCAAAAACATTGGAGTAGTAAACCCTATTTTAAGCAGAAACAGATTCTCAATAATTTTAAAAGGTATCGCAAGAGGAATGGACAAAATCACATTACTAACATCATTCCCTGCAGACGAAGTAGGAAACGGAATTTTGGACGAACACCTTTTAAACGCAAGCAAATACAACTTAGGAAGTATAATCTCTGAAAAAGAATACTATGAAACATTCGGTTCATGGATACACCCATTCACCGGAATTAACATGATTGATTTTTACAGAGAACTGATTGAAAGTGAAGACTGTGAAGTGGAATTCGTCTTCTCAAATGACATAAAAACAATCCTTGATTATAACAAAGACGTCTTGACCTGTGACATTCACACAAGGGAAAAAACAGTAAAATTACTTAAGGATGAAGGTGCTAATGTATACGGCCTTCACCAAATATTAACAGAACCAATCGGAGACTCCGGATGCAATCCTGACTACGGACTTCTCGGCTCCAACAAAGCAACAGAAGAAAAACTAAAACTATTCCCTAGAACCGGAGACAAAGTAGTCAACGAAGTACAAAAAAGATTAATAGAACTCACCGGAAAACAAATAGAAGTAATGGTTTACGGTGACGGAGCATTCAAAGACCCTGTTGGAAAAATCTGGGAACTTGCAGACCCTGTTGTTTCACCAGCGCACACCAGCGGATTAGTAGGATATCCAAATGAAATCAAATTAAAATATGTTTCCGATAATAAATTCGCAGACCTCAAAGGTGATGAATTAAAAGAAGCAATCATAGACGAAATAAAACATAAAGCTGAAAATCTAACTGGACAAATGATTACCGAAGGAACCACACCAAGAGTATTGACAGACCTAATCGGATCATTATGTGATTTAACAAGCGGTTCCGGAGATAAAGGAACACCAGTTATTTTCATACAAGGATACTTCGATAATTTAGCTAACGACTAAATTTCGAACCCTTCTCTTTTTATTTTTTTAAAATCTACAAAAAAAGCAAATAGGGAATTGAATCCCCATTTAAACAAAATTATTCTTTTTGAAACATTATTAAATAGTGAGATTTGCCTTGAGGAATATCTTCACCTATTTCTTCATTTAAATAAATCTTTTTAAGACCATGTTTTGCAAAGTATCCTTCCATCTCTTCAGGAGAACTTCTCACAGGGGTTGGAGGTCCTTTTGGAACATCCCAAGCTTTGTAGTCCATAATTGCAATTTTACCATCTTTTTTAATAATTCTTGAAAATTCAGTTATGGCTTCATCAATTTTTCTAGATGCCTTGAATCCATGGAAAACATTAACCATCAAAATAACATCAATAGATTCATCATCAACACCAGGAATGCCTTCTGTAATGTCTGCTTCAATGTTGATGAGATTTATTACATCATTTTCTTTCTTATAAGTTTCCATATCTTCAATAGATGCATCATAAACATCTACTGCATAGACAGTTCCGTTTGGAAGATATTCTTCAACGACTTTGATTGCATTGTGACCATCACCGCAACCGGCGTCCATAAATACTTCATCACCTTTAAGATCCAATTCTCCCAAAATTTCATCTGAGTCTAAAAATAATGCACTTGAAAATCCATGTGCTCTGTGACCATTCATAAATTTCACCTAATAAATAGTCTATAAAAAATAGTATATAATTATTATCAAAATGATGTGGTGTGAATATCGGTTGAAAATAGTTAAAAATAATAAAAAAAAGTTATAAGAGGATTATTTTTTCCAGGTTTGTTTTACTCCTCTTCCTCTTTTACTACCAGGTTTAGTATAACTTCTTTTTGGTCTGGTCCTTTTATTAGTTCCTTTAACTTTTGCCATTATTTCCCCTCCTTCAAGTTAATCATTAAAATGTTAGAATTATTGTATAACATAAAAATATTTGTTTTTAATATATTTAAACTTTTCTTTAAGTAGTGTATTCTGCGTTGATTTTGACATAATCGTAAGTTAAATCACAACCCCAAGCTGTAGCTTCAGCCTCACCTAAGTCCAAGTCAATATTGACAATGACATTTTTGGATTGCATAATTTTTTCAGCTCTTTCAAGATATGGTGTATCTTCAAATGCCAATATTTCACCATGTTTAACCAAATCAACTTCATCAGCATCATCCGCAATAGCTATTGTTACTATATCAGGATTTAAATCACAACCGGAATACCCAATTGCTGATACAATCCTTCCCCAATTCGGATCGCCACCAAATACTGCAGATTTAAAAAGACTTGAAGATATGATTGATTTGGCAGCTAGCCTTGCATCATTTAAATCCTTTGCACCGCAAACATTTGCTTCAATGAATTTGGTAGCTCCTTCACCATCCCTGGCCATTTTTTTAGCAAGATCTATGCAGAGGTAATTTAAGGCTTCCTGGAAATTGGAATCAAGTTTTCCATCTTTTACAACTTCAACTCCTGAAGCTCCATTAGCCATTAGCAAACAGGTATCGTTTGTACTTTCATCACCATCAACAACTATCATATTAAAACTAATGTCTGCCGCATGTTTTAATGCTTTATTAATCTCATTTGCAGGAATTATTGCATCAGTTACAATGAAAGACAACATTGTACCCATATTAGGAGCAATCATACCACTTCCTTTTGTAATGCCCGCAATTTTAACTACCTCGCCAGTTGTTAATGTAACTTCAACGGCACATTCTTTTGGAAAAGTATCTGTTGTCATAATCGCCTTTGCAGCAGCAAGGGAGTTTTCAGGACCATTGCCCAATTTAGAAAGAGATTCATAAGCAACCTTGGAAATAGTATCGATTGGCATTTCACGACCAATGACTCCAGTTGAAGATATTGCTATTTCTTCTTTAGGTATTTTTAAATCCTGAGAAACCAATTCAACCAATGTTTCACAGTCTTTAAATCCTTGCTCTCCAGTAAAACAATTAGCATTTCCACTATTTACAAAAACGGCTGAAACAATTCCATTTTTTAGTACATCTTTTGTATATCTGACTGGAGCCGCAACAACTTTATTTGAAGTGAATACTCCAGAGGCAGTACTATTAGGACAAACTATAATACTTACTCCAAATTTTCCTTCACGTGCTCCAGATACTTTAAGATTTTCTATTACTGAAAATCCTCCATCAAGGTTTCTAATATAATCCATAAAAATCACATATGTAAATCAATGAGTTTCATCTTTCTTGTTATAATACGGATTTTTATCCGCATCCAATATTGCAGAGGATTGGTTTTCATTAAAATCCACATGATCCGCTTCTTCAAAAATTACATTATTTGACTCATTTAGGTTAGTTGTCATTTCAACAGTAACATTTTCATAATGAGTTTCATTTTGATCAGAACTTCCATCATCAAAGCTCAAAAGAATTCCTGCTCCCGCACCGACGATAAATGCGACCAATACTAAGATCATTAATAAAACAGTTTTTCCACTACGTTTTTTCTCTTTTCTAACATTATTATTTCTATTATGGTTAATATGTCTATCTTTAATAGATACGTGTGGAGTTCGGCGATTACGTTTATTATTATTACCATTACCTCGCCTTAAAACTCTCTTATTATCCTTTTTTCGTCTCATGCTAACTTCTCTTTAATTTTACGCTATAAATGCATATACCAGAGCTAAAATTATTCCAACAAACGCGAATACGCCAAGTCCCAAAATAGACATTACGTATACGAAAATGAATACAAATGCGAAAACACCAATCAATTTAGCTTTTTCATTTTCAATTAAATTAATTAATGTTCTTGTAAATTCTGATGGAATGTTATAAGCATATAAACCATTAGCCAATTCAAATACAACTAATGACAGCGGAGAAGTTGATTCAAGACTGTCAACCAGTTGAGCTCTCTCACCAGCTTCACGTCTACTTCTGCCGACACCTGCTCTAATTTTAGCACCATTATCCAATGCAAACCATGCTGCATCAAGCCCCGCACGGATAGCAAGGTCTTTGGATGGGAATCTTGCTATAAAATCATCTCCACCTTCCCTATAACCTTCCAATTCACCATCACATTCAGTTTCGATGAAATTTTTTATTCCAGTCATAAGGTCAACAAGTTGGGTCCTACCATGTTTATCAATGAATTTAGTAGAATCAATTAAATCAATGAATAAATAATTTTCTAAATCTACAGGATGAGATTCCTGAAGCAGAAATGGAGAATCAAATACCAGAGCATATTCCCCACCTAGTTTTGTAAATGCGATTCCGGGAAAACTTCCAACATTCTGAGTATAATGAATGGCTCTTTCAATTGCAGCGGCACCGGTCATTCCAACTGCTGAAATAACCTGAATTCCTTCAGAAAGTCCAATTCCAATGAGTTCAATAGCTACACGAATTGCATCATTTTTGCTTAACATTTTTGCAACAAGCTCAGTAGCTGTTTTTTCCACAATTTCTCCTTTCTCATTTTGGATAATTTTCACGAAAACATTAATCAGATTAGAAGGATTTTGAAGTTCAATGTAAAAATAACGATCACTACCCATGATAATATTGCTGACTAAAGCATATTCCTCTACCTTATTTTCGGCAGGAGTCAGTTCATAAAAATCATAATCTTTAGGAATGTTTTCTGCTCCAACATCACGAATAAGATTCTCTAAAATTGAATCTGAAGTAATTTCTGCCTTTTCAAGCTCAAAAAGAATAGTTTGAGTATAATTGAATAACTCAACATATTCAGTTTCAAGAGTGTTTGTCGGAAAAAATTTAGTCCCGACAGCAATAGGATTAAGTTTGGTTGTAAACTTAATCAAGGCCTTGGTTAAGAAACTAGTCATCGAAAGCATCTCCTCTTTCAAGTTCTATTTCGAATTCTCCTGGTCTTTCTAAAAGCATATCAGGTTTGACTGATACAAACGGAAACTTCCAAGACCCTAGCCTGCCGGCTATAGTACTTGCAATATTTCTAGAGTTTCTCTTAATGAATACTTCATCATGTGCACTTACACGAACTAAAATGTTATATGGCGCATTTTCAGTCACTTCATCTGCAAGTAGGATATTCAATTCAAAATTACCAGGTTTAGTGAACAAATCATTACGTACAGCAATTAAAGGTTTTTTCTCAAGACCTAATCTGTCTGCAATAGTAACTGAAATATTGCCTGCATTTTTAACTGCAAGTTTATAATCTTTAGGATGAACCAATACGAAGATAACATACGGAGCAGCGATTTCAACATCGTCAACCATTGCTACAATCTTATTGAACATAGGTATTTTTGAAAAGATATTTTCAAGTTTGGATTCTGCATTATTTTCATTGTCAATACGAATAATTGCCTGTTTGGCTATATTCAAGGGTGAAATTTCCAAACCTTCCTTACCTGTGTATATTTCCCATTTTTTAAAGGTAAGTTCTTTTATAATCTCTTCACAAATGTGTTGAAGTATGTTTTTATCTTTTTTAGGTTTGTTTGGTTTTCCGAATGTTAATCTTCCGTTTTCTATTATAAATGGAATTCTCATTGAGGAAATATTTCTAAATTCAGCAGCATAATCTCTGAATTTATCATTAGATAATATTTTAGCTTTTTCATTAGTTGCAATATCTAAAATAAAGTGATCTGCATCATTACCTGCTGGAACTTCTTCTACATTTTCACTTTCCAGCAATTTTAAATATTTCTGTTTATCATCAATATCATGGCGAAGTGACGCATCTGCAATAATAACAAACTCATCTTCACTTTCTTCTAAAGCTTTAACAGCAGCAATAATATTTGCCATTTGTGGTTGACCATTTTCATTTTTAACAGCAAAAGCCACATTAGAAGCATCAACGACAACTTTCATAATATCACCTAATTTATTCTATAAATTTAATTCAGTATACTATATTTTAATCTTTTAATATTTAAACTTATTATAAACTATTCTTTGGATATTTTCCAAATAACAATTTTTCTCCACCAACAGTATTTAGAAAAATCTCTATTTCGCTGTCAGTAATATTATAAACATTATATGAGTTTTTATTCTTTCCTCTTAATTTACAAGAGCATAATGAGCCTGCATTCACAACAATGGAATCGTTTATTCTCCATATATTCGGAACATGCTTGTGTCCAGATAATATCAAATCCACCTCATGAGTTGTTAAAGTCTTTAGAATATCACCCGCATCAGACAAAACATTTCTTTCCCTTCCTGTTTGAGGTATTGGAATAACATGATGGTGCAAAGCCACAATAGAAAATCTTTCATTTATTACACATTCATCCAACTGATGTTCCAGCCACATATGCTGAGGGCTTCCAACATGCCCTCGGCTTTCATCCGGAGAGCTGCTGTCAAGACCAATTACAGTAGTTTTATCGCCTAAAGTTAATTTCCAGCTTCTCTCACCAATCAACTCTTCAAAAGTTTGATATCCCAAATTACGTGAATCATGGTTTCCAGGAACTGCAAATAACGGTGCTTCAAACATTCCCAAATATCGGGTTGCTTGTTCATATTCCACATAATAACCGTTATTGGTTATGTCCCCAGTCAGGATAATCATATCAGGCGCCAGATCATTAATTTCTGCTACTGCCTGCATAAATACGTCTTCATCAAAATCCGCCTTACTAACATGCAAGTCGGAAATATGTGCAATAACTGTCATTTTATCTATTGGTTTAATTTCAGGATAGCTTCAGCAAGATCTCCTTTACATTCTTCAAGAGCAGCTCTTGCTTCATCTTCAGAAACATTAGCGCTGTTAGCTACCATTTCAACATCTTCATCAGGAATTTCAATTTCATATTCAAGCTCTACTTCACGGGCTTTACCGTCAATCTGGTAAGTTTCCTGACCCATCACATTCATAAGACTTACACTAGGATCGTCAATAATCAATTCTTTATCATCAAAACGGATAATTACTTCACGAACACCTTCAAGGTCTTCCATTTTCATACCCATTTTTTTCATTTGCCTTTCCATTTGTTTCATTTGTTTTTTGTTCATACCAGGTATCATGTCAAAAACCTTCAATCAATTAACTATTAATAATTATATTTTTAATTACTATTAAAATTAACTTAAAGTATATCAACTAAAAAAAATTCCAATCGGGACAGAAATATGCGTCTTCATTTACAATTTGCATATCTTCATAATCACAAACCCCAAGCAAATTAACAATGAAAATGCCGTGATAATGAACAGAATAAAAATAAGAATTAATGTGTTTTAAATTCGTATTTAAAACACTTTAAAAGTTTTTCATTAATTTTCAAAACCGTAACCTTCAGTTTCAAAAATCTCAGCAACATCCTTTAATACTTCAGGAATGTTAATTTGCTGAGGGCATTCCTCAATACATAGCTCGCATTCAATACAGTCAGAAGCTATCCCGACATCGGGAAGTTTTGAATAATTCAAATAAGCATTTCCATACTGAGTCCATCCAGTTTTATCATCCAGCATCTTTTCCTTATTATACAAATCAAAGATTTTTGCAATGTCAATATCTTCAGAACATGAATCAACACAATATCTGCATTTTGTACAGTCTACGGTAATATTACTGTTAATAATCTCTGAAACCTCTTCGATGATCTTCAATTCCTCATCATTCAACGGATCTGCATTTTTAATTTCCCAGATATTGTTTTCAAGCTGCTCCAAGCTACTTGCACCTGTCAAAACAACACAGGCATCCAGATTAGCTACAAACCTCATTGCCCAGGAAACAACAGACCTGTCTGGATTATAATCTTTCATTAGCTTTTCTGCTTCTTTAGGCACATCTGCTAAAAATCCTCCTTTATAAGGTTCCATAATCATTACTTGCTTATCATATTTTTTTGCAATTTCCAAACACTTTTTTGATTGGATTCCATCATCTTCCCAGTCAAGATAATTTATTTG
>NZ_JBGULU010000050.1:0-3115 GCF_045116495.1 Methanobrevibacter sp.
ATTAAATTTGATGTGTGATTAAATGAAAAGTGATAGTATTAAGAAAGGAATTCAAAGAGCTCCGCACAGGTCACTTTTAAGAGCCTGCGGACTTGATGATGATGACTTTAAAAAACCGTTCATTGGAATAGCAAACAGTTTTACAGACATTGTGCCTGGTCATATCCACCTGAGAGAACTTGTAGAATTTGTTAAGGAAGGAATTATTGCCGCAGGAGGTATTCCATTCGAATTCGATACAATGGCAGTATGTGACGGAATAAGCATGAACCATGAAGGAATGAAATATTCCCTGCCTTCACGTGAAATAATTGCGGCAACAGTCGAATCAATGACAAAGGGCCATGCATTTGACGGATTAGTATTAATTCCAAGCTGTGACAAGGTAGTTCCTGGAATGATTATGGGTGCAGCTCGCGTTAATATACCTTCAATCGTTGTAACCGGGGGACCGATGGCATCAGGGGAATATAAAGGCAAACCTGCAGACCTGATTACAGTCTTTGAGGCTGTCGGTGCTTATTCTGCCGGAAAAATGTCTGAAGAAGAAGTCAATGAACTCGAAAAATGCGCATGTCCGGGTGCAGGAAGCTGTTCAGGATTATTCACAGCAAATACAATGGCATGCATAACCGAAACCTTTGGATTATCACTTCCAACATGTGCCACCACCCATGCCAGAACAGAAGAAAATAATCAGATTGCATACGAATCAGGTAAAAAAATCATAGAGCTTGTTGAAAAGGATATCAAACCGTCAGATATCATGACTCAGGAAGCATTCAACAATGCAATTGCAGTTGACATGGCACTTGGAGGTTCATCCAATACAGCCCTTCACATTCCGGCAATTGCAAGTGAAGTTGAAGGTGTTGAAGTGGATTTTGAACTGTTTGATGAAATATCCAGAAAAGTACCTCACATTGCACTCATTTCTCCAGCCGGTGAAGATTCAATGATGGATTTACATCTGGCAGGAGGTATTCAGGCAGTATTGAAAACATTAGGCGATAAGATTGATACCGATCAGTTGACAGTAACCGGAAAGACAATTGCCGAGAACTTGGAAACTGTTGAAAACAAAAATACCGATGTTATCCACACATTAGACAATCCTGTACATGAGGATGGAGGTATTGCAATTCTTAAAGGTAATCTTGCTCCAAATGGAAGTGTTGTTAAAAAAGGTGCAGTTGCCGATAACCTGATGCATCTTAAAGGACCTGCAAAGGTATATAATTCAGAAGAGGATGTTACAAAAGCAATATTTGACCATGAAATTGAAGAGGGGGACATTGTAGTAATCAGATATGAAGGTCCTAAAGGAGGTCCTGGAATGCGTGAAATGTTAAATCCAACATCTGCTCTGGCAGGAATGAACATCAAGGATGTGGGATTAATAACAGACGGAAGATTCTCAGGAGGAACAAGAGGCCCTTGTATAGGACACGTTTCACCGGAAGCCAGAGAGAACGGTCCGATTGCCGCCATTCAAAATGGTGATATAATTGAAATTGACATTAACAACAGAATAATCAATGTTGAACTTACTGATGAAGAAATAGAAAAAAGATTAAAAGAAGTAAAACACCCTGAAAGTGATGTTTCCGGATGGCTGGCGATATATCAAAAACTGGTTCACTCAGCGGATACCGGAGCTATAATGAGGTAGTGTTATAATGGAAATACTCAAATACTCTGACATTGATTTACTGGAAACAATAAAAAGGTCAGAACAGGACGTAAACAATGTCCTGGACATTGTATCTGATATTTTAGATAATGTCAAGGAGAACAAGGATCAGGCTATTATACAATATACGGAAAAGTTCGATGGGGTTACAATAGAAAATTTGAAAGTATCCGAAGCTGAAATTGAAGAGGCATATGATACTTTGGATGACGATTTGCTTATTGCTTTAAAACAGGCCGCCTCAAACATTGAAAAATTTCACAAAAAGCAAATTCCGTCAGAATGGGAAATGGAAGTAAATCCTGGTGTAGTTGCAGGTCAAATCGTAAGACCTATTAACTCTGCAGGCTGTTATATTCCCGGAGGCCGTGCGGCTTATCCCTCATCAATTCTGATGACAGTAATACCTGCAAAAATTGCAGGTGTTAAAAAGGTTGTCTGTGTTACACCTCCTCAAAAGGACGGTAAAATTCTCGATGCCATTTTGGTGGCAGCCGATATAGCAGGAGCTGATGAAATCTACAAAGTCGGAGGAGCACAGGCCATTGCAGGACTTGCATTCGGAACACAGTCAATTCCTCGAGTTGAAAAAATTGTGGGTCCTGGAAATATATTCGTTACTGCAGCAAAGAAACTTGTCTATGGTCAAGTAGATATCGAGTTTCCGGCAGGCCCGTCTGAAGTACTTATACTGGCTGATGAAAGTGCAAATCCCGAATTTTTGGCAACAGATATTTTGGCACAGGCAGAACATGACCCTAATGCATCCTGCTTTTTGGTAACAGATAGTGAAGATTTAGCTATTAAAACCGATGAATTTGTCAAACAGCTGACTGAAATCGCACCAAGACGTGAAATTATAGAGGAATCATTGGCAAAAAGTGGAAAAATTATTATCACTGACACATTTGATGAAGCCATTCATGTAACAAATGAATACGCTCCCGAACATTTAATCATATCCACAAAGGACGATGACGAAACCCTTTCACACATCAACAATGCGGGATCTATATTTTTAGGCCCATACTCACCGGTGGCGGCAGGGGATTACGGCTCCGGAACAAACCATGTTTTGCCTACAGGCGGTGGGGCAAAAATGTATTCAGGTCTTTCAACTGAAGCGTTCATCAAAAAACCGACAGTTCAAAGGCTTACAAGGGAAGGCCTTAAGGAGCTTTCAAAAACTTCCGTTCCAATAGCCGAATATGAAGGTTTTTTTGCACATGCCAACTCATTTAAAACAAGATTGAGGGATGATTAGATGGATTTTGAAAGAGTGGATATGGATGAACTCCCTGCAGAGGAATTGGAGAAATATGCCCGCCAAGGCGAATTGGTCTTCAAGCTCAATCATACCATGCCGATGACTCCCGAGTATGATGAGATATTGAAGGAGCTTTTCGGTGAAAATCTTGGTGA
>NZ_JBGULU010000051.1:0-6443 GCF_045116495.1 Methanobrevibacter sp.
TTGTCGAATTCTTCTTTGTATTCTTCCCTTGCTATGATTTTAATTTCGTTTTCAATTTGTTTCATGTTTATATCCTCCATTAGTTCATTTATTTTTTCTTCATCCTCAAAGTGTTTTAATATCATTGCACCTAAAAGAACTCCAATATCTCTTTTTAAGATTTTTTTGTTAAGTTTTACACTTTTAAATGCTTTTGCTAATGATTCAGTGACGTATTGTCCGTTTTCTTTTGAAATGAACTTTGGAATGAATGCAATATCCAATGATTCATTAATACTTAATTCTACTTTTTGTTCTATTTTCTTAATAAGGTTTTCATATTTTATCCACAGCATTTCCTGCGGAATGTAGATGTAGTGAACTTTAATTATTATTGAAGGTGACCTTTCATAATATTCAAAAAGTTTTTTTGGATCTTTATGGCAAATTACTGCAGAATATGGCTTTTTAGAATACATGAAATCCGCAAAAACTACATAATTGCTTATCTTTTCTAAAACTTTTTCTGTTATGTCTCCACTTTCCTCTTCAAGATTTATCATCAGTCCTTCAACAGTTGAGTAGAATTCATCAGCTCTTCCAGCGTCCATGTTTGGAAAAACGATTTCCTGAGGATATCTTACTTCAAATTCCCCGGGTAACTTCAAATAGCGGTGCTGGTGCTTATTAAGTATCAATGATTTGTATTTCATGGTCCTGTCATTGATTTGATATATCTTTTTAACTTTCATAATCTAATCTCATTTTGATTGGAGATTTCATGAAATCATTTTTCAAATACATTAATGCAAGTTATAGTTTGTATGGCGTTCATATATAAGCTTTTAATGATAAAAAGATTATATTGCCTTTATTTTGAAATTTAATAGATTTTAATCAATATTTACTTCATCCTATAAACAATAAATTATTTAATGATTAAAAGCTAAAATTAATATAGTGAGGTTTAAATATGGAATTTGGTCTCTGGGAAAAATATTATACAGAAATTCTTGATGATTTTGGATTTTCAAGAGAAAACGATGAAGAATCCGCAAAACTGCTGGATGAAATATTGTCAACTGAAGGATGTCTTACCTTAAACGATTTGGCCGAAATTGTAGGCTTTTCAGATAAATATATAGTGTTTGGAGCAGGTCCTTCAATCAAAGAGCACATCAGGATGCTTAAGAATGATTATGATTTAAAAGATTATGTTTTGGTTGCAGCAGACGGCGCAACAACTGCCCTTATTGAAGAAAGGATTGTTCCGGATATTGTAGCCACAGATTTGGATGGAAACATTGATGATATTTTACTTGCTAATTTAAGGGGAGCAAATATTGTAATTCACGCCCACGGAGATAATATTGAAAAGATTGCTACTATGAGCTCATTTTTCAACAACGTGCTGGGCACAACCCAGGCTCAGCCTGTAGGAAACCTCTACAACTTTGGAGGATTTACAGATGGGGATAGAGCAATATTTTTGGCAGTAGCTCTCGGCGCATCTGAAATCACCCTTGCAGGAATGGACTTTGGAGATATCGTAACCAAATACTCAAGACCAAACCTTCCAGATGTCCTAGGCCAGGCCGATGAATTCAAAAAGAAAAAACTGATGTATGCAGAAAAATTCACCAACTGGATAAGTGAAAACGAAGATGTTGAAATAATTAATTTAAAAGAATAATCTTTTATAATATTTTAAATATATTTAGATAACATGGGAATTGAAGATATTTTAATGTATGATGAAAGCCTTTTTCAAAATATAAATGCTTTCGATCCGGATTATGTGCCTCCTAATTATAATTTCAGAGATACACAGATGGAAGCAATGGCAATGGCGATAAGGCCTGCCATGAGAGGGGGACAACCATCAAATGCAATTATTTTAGGCTCACCGGCAACAGGAAAAACAACAGCTATTAAAAAAGTATTTGAGCTTGTTGAAAAAAACACAGAAAAGGTTGTTTGCGTTTATGTTAACTGTCAGATTCATACAACACGCTTTGGCATATTTTCACAGATTCACAAAAAGGTATTCGGGTATATGCCTCCCGAAACCGGAGTGCCATTCTCAAGAATATATTCCCAAATCATGCAAAAGCTTCAAAAAGATAATAAATCCCTTGTAATAGCATTTGATGATATCAATTATCTGTTCCAGACAAAACATGCAGATAAAGTTGTTTATGATATATTAAGAGCATATGAAGAATATCCTGGTGTTAGAACCTCTATTTTTGCAATATTGTCAGATCTGGAATTCAAATATGCCTTTGATAAAAACGTAAATACCGTATTCATTCCTCAGGAAATTATGTTTCCGCTTTATACATACTCAGAAATTGAAAACATCCTTAAAGACCGTGTAAATGCAGGATTTTTCCCTGGAGTATTGTCCGATGATATACTTGAGCAGATTTCAATGTATACTCTGGAAAATGGTGATTTGAGAGTTGGAATAAACCTTCTTAAGTCCTGCGGCAATATAGCGGAGGCTTCAGCAAGCCGTGAAATTACTCAGGAACACTTTGATAAGGCAATTGAATCATTGGTTTCCGTTAATGTTTCTGAAACATTGAAATCTTTAAATGATTCTGAAAAAGAAGTATTGAAGATGATAGTGGAATATGAAGGTGTTTACACTGCTAAAAAATTAGGTGATGAGTATAAAAAGCAAACCGGATCCAGCTATGCATCATTTAATAGAATTTTAGACAAATTGGAATTTGTAAGATTGATTGATACCAAATTTACAGGAAAAGGGTCTAGAGGCAATTCTCGCCAAGTCATATTGCGTTTTAACCCTGATGATTATACCTTCTAGCTTTTCCTGTGGGAAATTAGTTTCTGTTAACATTAGATTTTTGCATGGTAAGCCTGCAATCTAATGTGCAGCTAAGGGTTTGGTATTGTAAATCAATTAAATCCTTTAGATAATAAACGGATTTTGAGCTGCAACAACAGAAATAACAGATAAAAGTAATGCTGCTATTACTACAAGCATTACCATGCAAGATTGAACATCTATGTTGCTGTATGCAATTTCATCAGCTATTGAACTTTTTTTTCTTAAATCTGCTTGAATTGTGGTGTCATTATTTCTCAACATATTAATCACTATATTTTAATTGTTGAAAGTACATATATAAACAAAGAGCTAGAGAGCATTTGATGAGTATTATTTTGAGGAAAAATCATGAAAAAATATGAATATTTCGAAGCTACAGCAGATATAGGATTTAATGCATACGGCAAAGATTTAAACGAGGCTTTTGAAAATGCCGGAACTGCAATGTTTAACATAATAACAGACACTGCCGATGTTGAGCCGAAATCTGAAATAACATTCGATATAACTTCAGAAGATGAGGTATCTCTCCTTTATGACTACCTGGAAGAGTTATTATTCCATCATGAGATTGATTTCATGCTTTTCAGTGAATTTCACGTAGAAATTGATGAGAATTTGCATCTTAAAGCAACAATCAGGGGAGAGGAGATTAACTGGGACAAACATGAGCGCAAAACTGAAATTAAAGCAATCACTTTTCACAAGATGGAAGTCAAAAAAACAGATAAGGTAAAGCTTAGGGCGATAGTCGATTTGTAAATTATATATAATGACAGAAACATATTATTAAACATGAAAAGAACAACAACAATATCAAGAAACTTTGAAATAGTGATGGGTTTAATCGGTTCCATCATTGGAATATTTTCAGGTTCTTTTTTAATATTTTTAAAAGAGGCTGGTACAGTACATACTCCATTTTTAGGCCTAATAGCTATTATAGCATCACTTTTAGGTATCGTTTCCAGCTGCTATGTTAAAACACATGAAGAGATTGCAGGTGTAGGATTCATCATTGCAACAATGTTTGTAATTATCGGATCAGACTACATCAATGTTTTAAGCGCAATATTCTTACTTATTGCAGGAATATCTGCATTATTCAGAAAATAACTTCATTTTAGGACGTTTTGAATTTAACAGAACTTTTTTTTAGCCATCGCTTTATCAGTTAAATTTCACTATGGGGGGGACATTATTTTTAAGATGTCATGTCATTATGTCCCAAATTTCATTTTTTTAGCAAACCTTATTTAAAGACTACAAACAAATATTAAAACATAATCAATTTTGTGATGCTTTATGACAATTAAAGATGAAATTAAAAAAGTTAGGGATAACGTTTATGAAATTCCGGGAACCTATAATAAAAAAATGAGGGCTTCCGGAAGATTTTACATAGCAGATGAATTTTTCGACGACCTGGAAGAAGGGGCTGTTGAACAGATAGTCAATATTGCATGCCTTCCTGGAGTTCAAAGATACTCCATAGGGCTTCCGGACATTCACTTCGGATACGGATTTCCAATTGGAGGTGTTGCAGCATTCAGCATGAGAAACGGTATTGTATCTCCTGGTGGAGTCGGATTCGACATAAACTGCGGTGTCAGATTAATCAAGTCAAATCTGACATTTGATGACATCAAAGACCATGTCGATGAACTCACAGATAAACTGTTTAAAAATATTCCGTCTGGTGTTGGAAGCAAAGGAAAAATCAGACTTGAAGAAGGAGAAATAAACAAAGTTCTTGATTACGGTGCCGAATGGGCTGTCGAAAACGGTTACGGATGGCCAAAGGATCTGGAAGTTCTGGAAGAAAACGGAAGAATGATTGATGCAGATTCAAGCATTGTTTCAGATAAGGCTAAAAAAAGAGGAATTCCTCAATTGGGGTCTCTTGGTTCAGGAAATCATTTTCTTGAAATTCAGGAAGTTGATGAAATATATAATGAAGAGGTTGCAGAGGTATTTGGCCTTAAGAAAGGAATGATTGTTGTCATGGTTCATTCAGGTTCCAGAGGCTGCGGACACCAGGTATGTTCAGATTATTTGAGAATAATGGATAAGGCATATAAAAAATACAAAATACAGCTTGACGACAGACAGCTTGCTTGTGCCCCACTGGATTCAAAAGAAGCTCAGGACTATATTCAGGCTATGGCAGCGGCAGCCAATTATGCATGGGCAAACAGGCAAATGATGACTCATTGGATTCGTGAAACCTTTGAGGACGTATTGGGCAAATCCGCAGAGGACATGGAAATGGACATAGTCTATGATGTAGCCCACAATATTGTCAAAATGGAAACCCATAAGGTTTACAAACGTGAAGAGGACCTTTTAGTTCACAGAAAAGGAGCTACCCGTGCATTCGGTCCTGGAAGAGAGGAAGTCCCTGAAAAATACAGAGCAGTCGGACAGCCAGTATTGATTCCGGGTACAATGGGAACTGCCTCATATGTATTGCATGGAACAGAAACCGCAATGGAAGAGACTTTCGGTTCCACAGCACATGGTGCGGGCAGGGTACTGTCAAGATCCAAAGCTAAAAAGAATTATGATGCTGATGAGATTACAGCCAATCTGGCTTCAAAAGGAATTAAAATCAAAGCAACAAGCAAACATGTAATTGAAGAGGAAGCGCCTGGCGCTTATAAGGATGTCGACAGTGTTGTTAAAGTATCTGACAGCACAGGAATTGCAAAGCTAGTTGCTAAACTCAAACCGATTGCAGTTTGTAAAGGATAGTTTCAAAATGATAGGCATAATTGGCGGAAGCGGCGTATATGAGATTACTCAAAAGGCCGATTCCTGCACTACTGAAATGATTAAAACAGACTATGGCGAAGTGGAAGTTTCACTTTTGGAGATTTTTTCCAAAAAGGTGGCTTTTATTCCTCGTCACGCATCAGGTCATTCAATTCCTCCTCATAAGATTAACTTCAGGGCCAATATTGACGCTTTAAAGGCAGTCGGCGTTACAAAAATAATCGCTACCAATTCTGTCGGTTCAATGAATGAAGAAATGCCTCCTGGTTCATTTGTTATCCCAGATGACTTTTTGGATTTTTCACAAAATCGGGCAAAAACATTCTTTGAAGATAAAGTGGTTCATATAGATGTAACTGAGCCGTATTGTCCGGCTTTAAGAGATGTACTGGCCAAATCTGGTGATGTAATCCTGGGAGGAACCTATGTGTGTACTGAAGGACCAAGGTTTGAGACTCCTGCTGAGATTAAAATGTTTAAAATGCTTGGAGGAGACCTGGTTGGAATGACTGGGCTTCCTGAGGTTACTTTGGCACGTGAAAGGGAGATGTGCTACAATTCCATATGTATTGTCTCCAACTATGCGGCAGGAATCTCCGAGCAGGAACTGACAATTGATGAAGTATTTGAAATGGTGGCTGAAAAAGAAGTTGAGCTACTTGAACTGATTTACAATTTTATTAAAAACGTTGATGATTCCTCAGATTGCATGTGCCATCATGCATTGGACGGTGCAGAAGTTTAAGTGTGATAATATGAGCAAGGTTATTTTATTAAATGCAAGCCCGAGAGCTAATTCAAACACAAAAATTGTTCTTGAGCAATGTGC
>NZ_JBGULU010000052.1:0-3141 GCF_045116495.1 Methanobrevibacter sp.
CCCCAATCCCCAATCCCCCAATCCCCAATCCCCAATCCCCAATCCCCAATCCCCAAACCCCATATAATATTTAAAATTTTTTATAAAATATAATTATATTAATTAAAAAAAATTAAATAAAATAATTCATTTAAAAATTAATTAAATTAAAAATTAAATAAATTAATAAAAATTAATAAAAAAGAAAATAATTAATTGTTTATAAATCCTTTAAAAGTTTTTCAATATTAAACTTCTTGATTTAAATAATATTTATTAAATGAAAATTAATATCGAATTTATTTTCTTTTATTCAAGACAACAGCTTGGGCAGCAGCAAGTCTGGCAATGGGAATTCTGAAAGGTGAGCATGAAACATAGTCCATACCAATAGCATCAGCAAACCTGATAGATTTTGGATCTCCACCGTGTTCTCCGCATATACCAGTTCTTAATTCTTTTTGTACTTTTTTACCTCTTGAGCAAGCTAATTTTATCAGCTCACCAACACCTTCTTCATCAAGAACAGCAAATGGATCAGAATCGAAAATACCATTGTCTTTATAGCAATCTCTGAAAGAGAAATCATCTCTTGAAATACCCAAAGTAGTTTGAGTTAAATCATTTGTACCAAAAGAGAAGAAATGAGCTAAGGAAGCTAATTCTTCGGCTCTAAGGCAAGCTCTTGGTAATTCAATCATAGTACCGAAAACATATGGAATTTGAACGTTGTGTTCCTTTTCTAAGGCAGCTTTTTCTTTGTCTAAAATATCTTTTAAGATTGAAATTTCTTTTTTGGAAACAGCTAATGGAATCATAATTTGTGGATATACTTTAACTCCTTGTTTAGCAACATTCATAGCAGCAGTAAAAATGGCTTTTCCTTGCATTTCAGTAATTTCTGGCCTGGAAATGCATAATCTGCAACCTCTGTTACCTAACATAGGATTTAATTCATGTAAAGTAACAATTCTTTTTCTGATTAATTCTTCTGAAACTTTGATTTCTTCAGCTAATTCTTTAATATCTTTGTCAGTTTTTGGTAAAAATTCATGAAGTGGAGGGTCTAATAATCTGATAGTAACTGGATATCCATCCATAATTTTGAATAAGGCTTCGAAGTCACCAGTTTGATAAGGTAATAATTCGGCAAGAGCAGCTCTTTTTTCTTCATCATTATCAGCTAATATCATTTTTCTGATTGAAACAATTCTTTTAGGATCAAAGAACATATGTTCAGTTCTTACAAGACCAATACCTTCAGCACCGAAATCTCTGGCTTGTTGAGCATCTTTTGGAGTTTCAGCATTGGCTTCAATATGCATTCTACGTGTTTCATCGGCCCATTTCATGATAGTTTGGAAATCTCCAGAAATTTGTGGTTCAATAGTGGGTACTTGGCCTTCATAAATTTCACCGGTATCTCCACTCATTGAAATCCAATCTCCTTCTTTCAATTCTTTGTTTCCGAATGAGACAACTTTTTTTTCGAAATTGATGACCATTTCACCACATCCTGTGATACATGGGGCTCCCATACCTCTGGCAACGACTGCAGCATGACTGGTCATACCTCCTCTTGAAGTGATAACACCTTTAGCGACATGCATTCCAGTGATATCATCTGGTGAAGTCTCTTCTCTTAATAAAATTACTGGTCCATCTACAGCTTTTTTTTCAGCATCTTCTGCGGTGAAAACAATAGTACCACAAGCAGCACCAGGGGAAGCATTTAATCCTCTACTAAGAATACTTTTTTTAGCTTTAGGATCAATTTGTCTGTGTAAAAGTTGATTGATTGCAGTTGGGTCAATCAATAATAAAGCTTGATCTTTATCAATAATTCCTTCATTGAATAAGTCAACAGCAATTTTAACGGCAGCTTTGGCAGTTCTTTTACCATTTCTGCATTGTAAAAGATATAATTTTCCTTCTTGGATAGTGAATTCAATATCTTGCATATCTTTGTTGTGCTTTTCTAATTTTTCTCTGACTTCATTTAATTCTTTGTACATTTCAGGCATTGATTCTTCCATTGATGGTAAATCTGAACCTTGAGCAGCTTTTCCGGCATTAGAAATTTGTTGAGGAGTTCTAATACCAGCGACGACATCTTCTCCTTGAGCATTGATTAAATATTCACCGAAGAATACTTTTTCTCCTGTTGCTGGGTTTCTGGTGAATGCAACTCCTGTAGCTGAAGTATCTCCCATGTTACCAAAGACCATTGCAACAATGTTAACAGCAGTACCCCAAGTATGTGGAATATCATTAATATTTCTATAAGTAATTGCTCTTGGATTATTCCATGAACCAAAAACAGCATGAATAGCTTGTTTTAATTGTTCTTGGACATCTTGTGGGAATTCATGTCCTTTTTTTTCAGTAATTAATTTTTTATATCCAGAGATAACTTCTTTAAGGTCTTCAGTTTTTAATTCAGTATCAAGTTTTACACCAACTTTGGTTTTAACACCTTGTAAAACTTTTTCGAAATCAGCATGGGGAACACCCATAACAATATCTCCGAACATTTGAATAAATCTTCTATAGGAGTCATAAGCAAATCTTTCATTTCCAGTTTTAGTATGAAGTCCAACAACAGTTTTATCGTTTAATCCAAGGTTAAGAATAGTATCCATCATACCAGGCATTGAAACTCTGGCACCAGATCTAACAGAGACTAATAAAGGATCTGATTCATCTCCGAATTTTTTTCCAACAATACTTTCAATGTGGTGCATACCATTTTGAATATCTCCTTCAAGTTTTTTTGGATAAGTTTTGTCATGATCATAATAATAAGTACAAACTTCAGTGGTAATGGTAAAACCTGGTGGGACTGGGACTCCGATTGAACACATATCATGAAGTCCTACACCTTTTCCTCCGAGAAGATTTCTTTGTGTACGGTTTCCTTCAGCTTTTCCAGCTCCATAGGTATAAACCCATTTATGATTTTCATCTTCAGTGCTCATTTCTTTCTTTAATATAAATTATTTAATTGGATATGAATATATAATGCATTTTTTGTTAATTAGATAATTATAAAATTATTTTTTATTATTTTTTATTTAAAAATTAATTCTAGAATAATTAATATTTATAAAATTAAAAGGGGATTGGGGATTGGGGATTGGGGATTGGGGATTGGGGATTGGG
>NZ_JBGULU010000053.1:0-27730 GCF_045116495.1 Methanobrevibacter sp.
GAAATCACACAAATGGAAGCGGTTTCAGGCAAAGCTCCGATGGTAAAGTTCTGGTTGCATACAGGATTTTTAAATGTTAATGGAGAAAAAATGTCAAAATCACTAAATAACTTCATTACCATTCGTGAACTGCTTAAGGATTATGCTGCAGAAACTTTCAGATTCTTTGTATTGTCTACTCATTACAGAAGTCCAATTGACTTTTCTAAAGATTCACTTCACCAATCTGAAAAAAGTTTGGACAGAATTAGAAAATACTATGAACTTTTAGATGTAGAAGTTGGGGAAGACAGTTTTGAATGTGAAGCGTTAGCTCCTCATAAAAAGGAATTCTTCGACAGTATGGATGATGACTTTAACACTCCAAAAGCTATTGCTGCAATCTTCGGATTAATAAATGATACCAAAAATGATTTGGATTCATTTTCCGATGAGGATAAAATAGCCATTAAAGCATTCCTTGATGATGTAGCTCATATTTTAGGAGTTAGCTTTGAGACTGAAGAAGTCAATGCAGGTTCTGATGATTTACTTGATTTAATTTCTGATGTAAGATCTGAGCTTAGAGCTAACAAACAATATGATTTATCCGATAAAATCAGAAGTGACCTACAAGCTTTAGGTTATGAAATTAATGATTAGGAGATTTTTCTCCTATTTTTTAAATATTAATATAACTTATTTTTTCAATTTTTTCAATATATTATGACAATGTTTATATACTAAAAATAACAGATGTTATTTTTGTATAACATAAGTTATAATTAATTTTTACTATTTTTTTTAGGCATACCAAAATATTTATATACTAAAAATAACTATTGTTATATAGTGAATATAACACGTGATATATTTTACTGAAATTATTTTATAAAGGTGATTATTAATGGCAAATAAAGATTATGGATTAGCAACATTAGGTGTACGTGCAGGACAAACTCCAGACCCCGCAACTGGGGCACAGGCGGTTCCAATATATCAAACTACTTCATACGTATTTAAAGATTCAGATGAAGCTGCAAGAAGATTCGCCCTTCAAGAATTTGGACAAATTTACTCCAGATTAACTAACCCAACCAGTGATGTATTTGAAGCAAGAATTGCTGCTATCGAAGGCGGTAACTCAGGTCTTTCAACATCAAGTGGTCTTGCAGCAATCTCATACGCAATTTTAAATGTAACCGAGCCTGGAGACAACATCGTATCTGCAGACAACCTTTACGGTGGAACTTACCAATTATTTAACTACACTTTCAAAGATCTTGCAAGGGAAGTTAAATTTGTAGACTCACAAGACTTACAAGCATTTGAAGATGCAATTGATGAAAAAACCAAGGCAATTTATGTAGAATCAATTGGAAATCCAAAATTGGATGTTCCGGACTTCGAAGCATTAGCTGAAATTGCACACTCACATGACATTCCATTAATTGTGGATAACACTATTGGTGTAGGTCTGGTCAGGCCTTTAGAACATGGTGCAGATGTTATTGCAGCATCAGCTACCAAATATGTTGGAGGCCACGGAACAGCAGTTGGAGGATATATTGTAGATTCAGGTAAATTCAACTGGGGAAACGGCAAGTTTGCAAACTTCACAGAACCTGATCCAAGTTATCACGGACTTGTGTTCTGGGATGCATTCGGAGACGTGCCTGAACTTGGAAACCTTGCATTTACAGTAAGAGCAAGAGCAAGACTTTTAAGAGATCTTGGAGCAACACAAGCTCCTGTACACAGTTTCATATTCCTGCAAGGACTTGAAAGTTTGGATGTACGTGTAAAAAGACATTCTGAAAATGCTCTTAAAGTAGCTAAATTTTTAGAATCTCATCCTAAGGTTAAATGGGTAAACTACCCTGGACTTGAATCACATCCAACCTATGAAATTAACAAAAAATACTTGAAAGACAATTTCGCTGGTATTTTAGGTTTTGGTGTCGAAGGCGGCGAAGAAGCAGGAAGAAAAGTAATTGAAAAACTGGAATTGTTCTCAATCCTTGCAAATATTGGGGATGCAAAAAGTTTAGCAATTCACCCTGCAAGTACTACACATCAACAGTTAACTCCAGAAGAACAAGAAGCTACTGGTGTAACACCGGACTTCATCAGACTTTCCATTGGTTTGGAAGATGTTAACGATTTAATTGACGATTTAAGTCAAGCTTTAGATAGTATCTGAGTAAAGTAACCCTTTACTCACTTAAAATATTTATATAATGAAATTTTATTTATAAAAAAAGACAATTGGGAGATAGAGAATGTATTTAGACAACTCAGCGACTACACAAGTTAGTGAAGAAGTATTTAAAGAAATGGAACCTTATTTCATGCAGGAGTTTGGAAACCCTTCAACCCTTTATGGAATTGGTCGTGAATCCAAAAAGGCATTAGATTTAGCTCGTCAAAGAGTGGCTGATGCAATTAATGCAAAACCTGAAGAAATTTATTTCACAAGCGGAGGATCAGAATCTGATAACCTTGCAATTAAAGGTATTGCATTCAAATTACAAAAGAAAGGAAAACATATTATTACAACTAATATTGAACATCCTGCTGTTAAAAATACTTTAGGATTTTTGGAATCTCTCGATTTTAAAGTAACTTACTTACCGGTAAATGAAAATGGTATAATTGAAATCGAAGATTTAAAAGAAGCAATCACTGACGAAACCATTTTAATCAGTGTAATGCATGCTAACAATGAAATCGGTACAATTCAGCCAATTGAAGAAATTGGTAAAATTGCACGCGAAAAAGGAATCAAATTCCATGTCGATGCAGTACAAAGTTTCGGAAAAATTGAGGTGGATGTTGAGAAATTAAATATAGATTTACTTGCTTTATCTTCTCATAAAATTAATGGTCCAAAAGGTGTTGGGGCATTATACATCAGAAAAGGAACTCGTGTTGTACCACTTATTCACGGTGGCGGACAGGAAAAAGGAATTAGGGGCGGAACTGAAAATGTTCCAGGTATTGTCGGGTTTGGAAAAGCTTGTGAACTGGCTGCAAATAACTTAGATGAACATTATAAAAAATTATCATCAATTCGTGATGAGCTAATTGATAAAGTGTTAAGCACAATTCCTGAAGCATATCTGAATGGTGATGAAGAAACAAGATTGCCAAACCTTGTTAACTTTAGATTTAAAGCTATTGAAGGCGAATCATTAATTCTTTTATTGGACGCTAAAGGTTATCAGGCTTCAACCGGTTCTGCATGTTCATCTAATACCCTTGAAGCATCACCTGTCTTGACTGCATTAGGTTTAGACCCTGTTGATGTTCACGGATCACTAAGAATATCACTTGCTCCTGAAAGTGATAGTTTTGATGTGGATGAATTTGTAAATACAATTGCAGAATCCGTTAAAAGATTAAGAGAGATGTCACCGTTATGGAATCAGGAACTTGATTATGATAATATAATGTGTAGAAAACATGAAGATAACTGTAGGAAGTGTTAATTATGGATTATTCAGAAAAAGTTATGGATCATTTTGCAAACCCTAGAAACTGTAGAATGATGGAAGATGCAAACGGAGTTGGAACCGTGGGAAACCCAACATGTGGAGATTTGATGACAATTTACATTAAAGTAAATGATGATGAAGTTATCGAGGATATCTCTTTCCAAACATTCGGTTGTGGAGCAGCTATTGCAACCAGCAGTATGATTACTGAAATTGCAGTTGGAAAAACCATTGATGAAGCATTGCAAATATCCAGAAATGATGTTGCAGAAGAATTGGACGGTCTTCCACCAATAAAAATGCACTGTTCAAACCTTGCAGCAGATGGGCTTCAGGCTGCGATTGAAAACTATAAAGAAAACAATCAATAATAATATATACTTTGATAAATAAACTATATCTAACCTATTTAAGGAGATGTTTTATTATGGCAAAGATATTAAAATGTGATGACTGTGGAAGTATTATCCAAGTTTTAGTTGAAGACGATGGCGATACATGTGACACTCACATGCTCAGTATCCCAGTACAAACTGAAGGAGAAAAAGCTCCTAAACACAAACCGGTAGTTGAAATCGACGGTGACAAAGTAACTGTTAAAGTCGGTGAAGCAGCTCACCCAATGGATGATGATCATTACATTCAATTTTTAGTTGTTGAAGCTGGAAATGAACAATATGCAAAATCCTTCAAACCTGGAGATGTTGCAGAAGCTACATTCACTGTTAATGATGCTTCCGACGTTAAAGCATTAGCATTCTGTAACTTACACGGACTTTGGTCCAGCGAATAAGTTTAAAATTAATTTTTAAACTTCTTTTTTTATTTATTTTTTTTCATGAAAACTTTTAATTACTTGTTTTTATATAAAATATATCGTGTCTAGCTATATTAAATTAATAATTTTTATTGTAGTTTTACTTTTTATTTCAGCGGCCGTCCTGTTTATAGAGAGTTCAACCGATAATATGAACAAAGCAATGCCAGATATAAATAAGGGTATTGTTGATGGTGATAATGAGTATAATGAGGCTGTTGAGTTGGTAAACAATAAAAATTTTTATAAATCAATGGAAAAAGCAGAATCTGCTGGAGATAATTATAATAAAAGTAAGAATAGATTGCTCGAAATCAGGGGTAATTTTTCTTCTGAGGTAAATAGTGTACATAAGGATTATATTAATACTCTTATTGATGAAGTTGAGTATAAATTAAAAGCCGTTGATTTATTAAAAGAGGCAATTGAGTGTTTTGAAGTAAATTCAAATTATACTGGAAGTAATTATGGTTTTGAAGCTAATGATGCAATGAATCAGGCTGTAGAATATCAAAACCAAAGAGATATAATTGTTAGAGATAATCAAAATTTATTTAAGCAAAGCTTTGGAATTTAATGTGAGGTTTTAACTTGAAGACTAAATGTCCAAAATGTAAAGGTATAGGGTCTGTTGTTGCGGACTATAAGGAATGTGATGCCTGCGGCGGAACCGGTTATGAAGATGATTTATTTGATATGGGAAGTCATTTTAAAGGTGTCAACAGTAAAGCAAGGGATAAGTTCGATTTAGATTCAGGTCAGGATGTTCCATGTGAAGTGTGTAATGGAAAAGGACAGGTTGAAGTGTTTGAAGAGTGTTCTTATTGTCATGGAACAGGTCAGATTAATGTATGTAGGGATTGTGGAAAATTACTCCCTGGAGAAATGGATTTATGTGATGATTGTAAAGATAAAAGAAAGGTTGAGAAAATGAAACATGATGAATTTGAAGCTCGTCAAAATGCTGTTCGCGATGTATATGTTTTGGATTCTTTATGTCAGATGAGGGACATTGACAAAGACAGATTATACAAAGGAACAATTACAAGAATTGAGAAATATGGTGCTTTTATTTCTTTAAATAATAATGTTTGGGGACTTATGAGAGGAAATGTTTCCAAATACAAAGTTGGTGAAGAGATTATCGTATTTATTGTTGCAATAAAATCAAGAGAAGGAAAAATTGATTTTGCACCGGCTTTCGTTGAAAAATACAGGCTTAAAAGATTAACCAAATCCCTTCCAAGAACATTGATTAGCAAACTTGAAGAGAAGAAAGGCAGCATTGTCAGAATAGATGGTGAAGTTCAACAAATTCAGCAGACTTCAGGCCCTACAATTTTTATCATCAATGATGAAAGCGGAACAACTGAAATTGCAGCATTTGATAAGGCGGGCGAGAGGTCATATCCTGAAATTGAACTTGGCGATGCAGTTCAGGTCATTGGTGAAGTCAATGAACACGGTGGGAAAACACAAATCGAGTCATCTTCAATGACAAAACTTGGTGAAGAAAACACTCGCAAGTTACATAAATTAATTGATGATGCATTAAACAAGAAAGCTGAACCTCAACATGTTGATTTCTTGGTCAAAAGTGATGTTTTAAACAGACTTAAACCGAAGATGAGAGAGGCTGCCCAAAAAATTAGAAGGGCAATTCTGGATGGAAGAACAATATTGCTTAGACACCACAATGATGCAGATGGTATATGTTCAGGTGTAGCTATGGAAAAGGCAATTGTTCCATTAATTGAAAAGGAAAATCCAAGCAATGATGCCCAATATTATTATTTCAAACGTTCTCCGAGTAAAGCTCCATTTTATGAACTTGAAGATGTAGTTAAAGATTTATCTTTTGCTCTGGAAGACCAGGAAAGACATGGTCAAAAATTACCGTTGATTGTTCTTTTGGATAACGGATCAACTGAAGAGGATATTGTGGCATTAATGCAAGCCAAAATTTATGATATTGAAATTGTTGTTATCGACCACCACTCTCCGGGCGAATTATTGACAAAAGATGAACGTGACGGTGAAATATATGGAGCAACCGTTGCAGTGGATGAATATGTTGACTGCCATGTAAATCCATACCTTGTTGGTGGAGATTCACAGCTAACTGCCGGAGCACTTGCAACAGAAGTGGCACACCTTATAAATCCAAATGTAAAAGAATTAATTAAACATCTTCCTGCAGTTGCAGCATTGGGAGACCGTGCTGAAAGTGGAGAGGTTTATCAATACTTGGAGTTAGCAAATCAGAAAGGTTTTACTAAAGAACATTTATCAAAAATAGCTGAGTGTGTTGATTTTGAAGCTTATTTCTTAAGATTTATGAATGGTAGAGGAATAATGGATACCATTTTAGCTGTAGATAATTTGGATAAACATGAAAAAATGATTGATGCGCTTTATAAGGAATATCAAAAAAGAATTGATACTCAACTCAAGGCAGCACTTCCAAATATTAAAAGAACACAGCTTTCCAACGGCATTTACTTTAACATGATTGATGTTGAAAAATATGCACATAAATTCACATTCCCTGCACCTGGAAAAACATGCGGATTTGTCCATGATCATGTGATAAAAGAATTGGGTGAGGACAAACCAATTGTAACTTTAGGTCATGGCCCTGATTTCGGCGTATTTAGGGCAACGGATGCTGTTAATGAAGAATTTGGTTTTAATGTGAATGATATTGTATCTGTCATGATTGAAAGGGTTCCTTCAGCAGGTATTGATGGTGGAGGCCATGAATGCGCAGGCTCCATTAAATATATTGAAGGACTTGGAGATGAAGTATTATATAAAGTGGTAGAGGAAATTCAATCCTTAACAAAAAAATAATCCTAAGAAAATGATTACAGGAAATTATTGCAAAAAATGTGGTCATAGGATACTTCCTAACGAGCCCTACTGTAAAATATGTGGTTCTAAAACAGGTTATAAGTCATATCCCGGAAATACTGTTTTGGAAATTCCTATACATAACATAGGATTTTTTGATTTTGACATTGATTTTTCTCCTTATATTTTAAGTGCCCGAGATGATTTTAAATATGAAATCTGCTCTTGCGGTTATTTAAACCATGTTGATAATGAGTATTGTTACATGTGCGGTGCAAAAAGGACTCCAAGTAAATTCGAAAAGATTTTTAAAAAAGATTCCAAGCCCGTTTTTTCTATTGATAATGTCTTATGTGATTGTGGTGCTGTAAATTCTAGAGAAAATACATTTTGTGAAATGTGCGGCAAACAATTGAAAGAAGATACTCATTATACCTATGACAATTATAGCAATTTTAATTTGGAATTTGATGAGTCCATATTCTGTTTTTGCGGTGAAGAAAACGATAAGTTTTCTAAATTTTGCAGAAATTGTGGCCTTCCATTGCTGAATTATGGAAGAACAAATGATATTTATATTTTATGTACATGTTCTACAATCAATGAATTCAACTCAGATTTTTGCATAGAGTGCGGAAAAAATATTTCTAGTGAAAGTTCGGTTATTCTGTGTGTTTGCGGTGAAAAAAATCCTGAGGGTTCTAAATTTTGTCAAAATTGCGATAGGCCTTTAAATCCTCAAAAAAAATTAAAGACTAGAATCATTTGTTCATGTGGTGAAATCTTAGATTGGAATAGTGAATACTGTCATAATTGTGGAAAAAATATTAAAATGACTATGATTCGTAAAAATTCAATTAATTCCACTGTAAAATCTATTAAAAAAATGTTCAGGTAGTGATATTTTGAAAACTTGTTATGTTTGTGGAACATTAAATCTTAAGGAAAATAATTATTGCACTCATTGCGGCAATAGGTTAATCACTGAACATTTTTGTCCTTTTTGTGGTGAAGTGAATTTGGATTATGCCAATTATTGTGAAAGGTGTGGAAAACAGATTAATCCAATCACAATAGAGGATTTTGATACTTTATTCAATGATTTCAATCAAAATCTATTGGCAGATGCAGAAATCAGTGATGAGGAATATATTTCAATATTATCAAACATATTCGCTAGAGCCGATTTTTATGAAATCCGTGGAGATACAATAAAACTTAAAATTTTAAATTTTGCAAGCATTTTCACTGACTGCAAGACCAAGGCCCGAGGTTATGAGAGAGGTTTCATATTTTTTGGAAACAACATTCATTATGATGATCGCTTGGATGATTCGGTTCAGATAGCTACCATTATTCATGAGTTGGCACATTATCTTTTATTCAATATAATTGAAAACTTATTATGCTATATTCTTAGTGTAAATACATCAACAACACTGCAAAGTTTTGTTTGGTACTTTTTGACACTTCCTGAATTTAGAATCATGAATGAATATTGCGCTCATACTGTTGAAGGAAGGTTTATTCCTTATGGTTATCAAAATTACGGTTCATTTAATATGTTGGTTGAACACATGGGGATTGAAAAAGAGGCCTTGGACAGTATGGTTACTTTTGGAAATACCTTTGCAAATGAAATCATTGTCTATCTTGAAAAATATATTGATGCTGATTTAAGACAGGAGATAAAGGTGCAGTATCATAAAGATTCAAATGAACCAACATATAAATCAATTTTAACTGAAACTGAAGAATCATGGCCATTAACTTTTAAAAATAGAATGTTATTGCAAATTTTATATGATATATTTAAAGAAGCATCGGAAGATGATATTAAAGAACAATTAGAAGAGATAAAAAAAGGTATAGAGTCAACCTAATCGTTCTTTTCTTTTTTCTCTTTTGTGGTAATATTGTCTAACACGTCTTTTCCAGTGTCAGTTAATCTGTATAATCTTCCTTTACGAGCTTCCTCATTTATACATTCAACAATATCCTTACTTTTTAATTCACTTAGAACTTTTGAAATGTGGTTAGTTCTAATTCCACTGTCTTTTGCAATATGAGTTGGAATCTTAACTTCATCACCAATTGATTTCAATGTTTTTTCCCTATATTTGGAAATTTGAACATATGAAGTTAATTTCAAAATCTCATCGTTTTCTTTTGACATAATAGAATATTATATCATTTATACTATAAAATATTTTATACCAAATTATAAGATTAATATAATTAGTTTACACACTGCTTTACTTCTAATTTAAATTTTTAAGGTTAAAATAATTAAATTTATAATAAGTTGTGTATAAAGATAATAATATCAGTAACTGATAAGTTGATACAAATGAAATGTGATAATTGCGGATTTGAAAATAAGGATTCAGCCAAGTTTTGTACAAAATGCGGTGCTGTCTTAAATAACAATGAAGTAAAACCTGCTAACAATACTAAATATATAATTATTGCTCTAGCTATTGTCATTGTGGTTCTTGTTGGTTGTATTGGATATTTTGCTGGAACAATGAACAGCGGAGATGTTCAAAGTAATGATAATTCTGCGAAAAATGCTTCTAGTCAGTCTAGTTCATCAAGTGATGACTCTTCATCTGGGGAAAGTGCACAGACACAATCTGTTTCATCTTCCCAATCCTCTTCAAGCAGTGAATCAAAATCTTGGGAATTGATAGGTAGCTATTCCGGTTCGGGTTCAGGTTCACAGACCATCAGCGTTCCGGCGGGCCAAATCAGAGTAGAACTTTCAGCGTATCCGATTAAAAACTATGCTACAAATCATTTATATGTAACAGGTTCTAACGGTCACTCTGGTGGAGTCGATTGGGGTTCACATAGTGATGTTGAGACAAGATCTGATTCATTTTCATATACTTCCTCTTCATCTCAAACATTTACCATAAACTATTATGAAACAGTAAGTTGGCAAGTTGAATTCTATAGATATCAATAAGTGATTTTTTTAATCACTTATTTTATTTTTAAAAAATTATTAATATAATTAAACAATAAAGTTACAACTATGTTTGATTTAAATATTAAGGGAAGTAGCTTAGAAAACAATTTAAATTTAGCTATTGAAGCTTCTAAATATGGATGGGAGCATATTAATTTTTCATATAATCAAAATGATTTTAAAGATGCTTTGGATATTAAAAATGAATTGTCTGAAAGTTTAGACGATGTTATCGGTTTTGATTATACTTTGGAAATTAAATCAAACAACGTTAATGAAATTAAAAAGATTGCCCGCAAATTTAGAAAGAAATCTTTATGTATTTCTGTTATTGGCGGAGATTTGAAGGTTAATAGGGCGGTTGTTGAAACTATTCAAATCGATGTTTTGTCAAGGCCATATCTGAAAAGATATGATGGCGGGCTTAACCATGTTTTGGCCAAAGAGGCAGTAAAAAACAATGTTGCTGTCGAATTATGTTTTAAGGATGTCCTGAGAACTTATTTGTCCCACAGGTCTAAAGTCATTTCTAATTTTAAGGATATTTACACATTATATAGAAAATTTGATTTTCCATTAATTTTATCCAGTCGTGCGGAATCTGTTTTTGACATTAGAACAACACATGATTTCATCTCATTTTTCAAACAGACAGGTTTAACTGATTCTGAAGTTGAAAAATCATTTTTAACTGCAAAAAATATTTTGGAATTTAATAAAAACAGGGATAATCTGATTTTAAATGGTGTTAGGAGGGTTGATGATGAAGCTTAAGGTTTTACCGCCTACACTTAGAAAAAACAATAGATATCTGGTTGTTGAAATTAAAATCATCTCTCCAATTGTTAAGGATGAGTTGGTTTCTATTGTTTGGGATGCTTGTGTTCGCTTCCAAGGAGAGCTGAATTCTGCTAATTTTAATTTATGGGTTATGAGATTCTATGAAATGGATAAAACTGAAGAATATTATGCTTACAAAGCCATTATCAGATGTCAAAGAGGTTATGTTGATGAAGTAAGATCATCTTTGGCTTTAGCTAATAAGTATAATAATAATAGAATTTCCATCACTACTGTCGGTCTCTCAGGTACCATTAAGGCAGCGAAAAGATATATTTAATTACTTTTTGTTAGTTTAAAATAGAAACATTTATAAATAATTTAAATATATAAATATCAATTGGATTTATGGAAAAAAGAATAATAAAAATATTTTAATAAACTACAGTGTAGTGATTAAAATTGAAATTTACCTTTTCATGGAAGATTTGGTTTTGATTTTGAAATTATATTTTTTTACGTAGTTGAATTAAAATTTTTAATATTTATATAAAAAATATTGTATATGTGAGGTATTATTATGCAACCTTTACAAAATGCTGGATATGATAGGGCAATTACTGTATTTAGCCCAGATGGAAGACTTTTCCAAGTAGAATATGCAAGAGAAGCTGTTAAAAGAGGAACAACCTCTATAGGTATAAAAAGTTCTGAAGGAATTATTTTAGCTGTTGACAAAAGAACTACTTCTAGTTTAGTTGAAGCATCATCTATTGAAAAAATATTTAAAATAGATGAGCATATTGGAGCAGCCACTTCAGGTCTTGTAGCAGATGCAAGAGCTTTAGTTGAAAGAGCTAGAGTTGAAGCACAAATTAATAAAATCACCTATAGTGAACCTATCCGCGTAACTAGCTTATCTAAAAAATTATGTGACATGTTACAGTTATACACTCAGAATGGTGGAGTAAGACCGTTTGGTTCCGCTTTAATCATTGGGGGCGTATATGATGGTAAATGCAAACTATTTGAAACTGATCCAAGTGGTGCATTAATTGAATATAAGGCAACTGCTATCGGTTCAGGTAGGGCTGCTGCTATGGAAATATTTGAAGAACAGTATAGTGATGATTTAACTTTAGAAGGCGCTATTGGTTTAGCATTAACTGCTATTAATGACGCCACAGATCATGAAACTACTTCTCAAAATGTTGAAATCGCAGTTATCAAAACTGAAGATGAAAAATACGTAAAACTCTCCCAAGACGAAGTACAAAAATATATTGATGAAGTGCTCGTTGAAGAAGAAGAGGAAGAAGTTGAAGAAGAATCTGAAGAAGAAGTTAGTGAAGATGATTCTCAAGAAGATGATGAATAATTTTTAAATTAGTTAGGGGATGTTTCAATGGTCAATGTTGATGATGCTATTATTGCTAAATACGAATATTGTGGTGAACATTTTGAAATATTGGTTGACCCTGATTTGGCAGCTGATTTTAGAAATCCTGATGGCCCTGATGTTGCCATTGAAGATCTTTTAGCTGTTGAAGAAATTTTTAAAGATTCCAAAAAAGGAGATAAAGCTTCTGATGAAGCTATGAATAAAATTTTTGAAACTACAGATCCTATTGAAGTTTCTAAAATTATACTTGAGAAGGGGACTGTTCAATTAACTGCTGACCAAAAAAGAAAAATGCAAGAAGATAAAAGAAAACTTGTTATCAATAAAATTGCAAAAGAAGCAGTAAATCCTCAAAATGGGCTTCCTCACCCTGTTCAAAGAATTGAAAATGCATGTGATGAGGCAAAGGTTAGATTTGATCCGTTCACCTCTGTTGACCAACAAGTGCAATCAGCACTAAAAGCCATCAAACCACTTATTCCAATTAGGTTCGAAAAAGTTAAAGTTGCAGTCAGACTTCCTGGATCTGCTGCAGGTAGGGCTTACACTACTATCCATGGTTTTGGTGAAATAGTTAATGAAGAATGGCAACAGGACGGTTCTTGGATTGGTATTATTGAAATGCCTGGAGGTCTTCAAAATTCTTTCGCAGCAAAAATGGCTGAAATTTCAGGTGGAGAAGCAGAAACTAGAGTTATTAAATAATAATTAATTATGCTTATGGGATTATTATGATATACGTGGAAAATAAAGATTTAGTTATTCCTGGTCAGATTTTAGCTGACGATGAATACTATTCAGGAAGAGGTACCTTTAAAGAAAATGGTAAAGTTTGCTCTTCTTTAATAGGACTTGTTTCTTTAAGGAATAAAAAGATAAGGGTTATTCCTCTTAAAAGCAAATATGTTCCTAAAAAAGGAGATGTAGTAATAGGTAAAATCAATGATGTCAGATTCTCAATGTGGGATGTTGATATTAATTCACCTTATTCCGGAATTTTACCTGCTTTTGAAGTGTTTGGTCGTGAGAAAAAAGAGCTCAACAAAGTATATGATGTTGGGGATGTTCTATTTTTAAGAGTTGTCGATGTTGATGAAATCAAAAAGGCAAAACTCGGTTTAAAAGGAAGAGGAATGGGTAAATTCAAAGGTGGAATAATTGTTGATATTGCTCCAACTAAAGTTCCTAGATTAATCGGTAAAAAAGGTTCTATGATCAACATGATTAAAGATAAAACCAATTGTAAAATCGTTGTTGGTCAGAATGGTCTTGTCTGGGTAAAAGGTGACGAAGACATGGAACAGCTTACCAAGAACATTATTCATTTAATTGAGGCTGAAGCTCATACTTCTGGTTTAACAAATAAAATCAAAAACAAATTATACTTAGCTATTGACGGTGAATTGCCACCTGAAGAAAATCCTGAAGAGGAAGAGGAATTTGTTTTAGAAAAACCTAAGCTTCAAAATTTTAAAGAAGAATTAGAACAAGAAGAAAAAGAAGCTGAAGAACAAGAGGAAGAAGAAAAGGAAGAAAAGCCTAATATTGCTGAAGTCATTGAAGAATTAAAGAGGAAAAATAAAAACAAAGACAACACCTTGTCATATGGTGATAACTCAAATAATTCTTTTATTTTGAATAATAAATAATGATTATTAATTCTTCGTATTATAAATGAGGTAGATATGATGTCTGAAATGATAAGAGAAGATGGTAGGAAATTTGATGAATTACGACCTATCAAAATTGAAGCAGGAGTTCTTGAACGTGCAGATGGTTCTGCTTACTTGGAAGTTGGAGGAAATAAAATTTTAGTAGCTGTATATGGTCCTAGGGAATCATATATCAGAAGATTACTTGAACCAAATAGTGGTGTTATTAGATGCAGATACAACATGGCACCATTTTCAGTGGATGACAGGAAAAGACCGGGTCCTGACAGAAGATCATCTGAAATTTCTAAAATCACCGCTGATGCATTAAGACCAGCTTTGATGTTAGAAAATTATCCTCGTTCAATGATTGATATTTATATAGAAGTAATTGAAGCTGAAGGAGGAACTCGTTGTGCAGGAATCACTGCAGCATCTGTTGCTTTAGTTGATGCAGGCGTTCCTATGAAAGATATTGTAGTAGGTTGTGCTGCAGGTAAAGTAAACGATGAAATTGTACTTGATTTATCAGAACATGAAGATAAAGAAGGTCAAGCAGATGTTCCAATAGCTATGATGCCAAGAACTGGTGAAATTACTTTATTGCAAAGTGATGGTAATTTAACTGAAGAAGAATTTGCAAAAGCAATTGATTTAGCTATGGAAGGTTGTCGTCAAGTAAATGAACTTCAAAAAGAAGCTTTAATGAAAAGGTATTCTACAGAATAGTGGGTGGATAATATGGATATAGTACCAGAAATTACAAGACAAAGCATAACTAACCTTGTCAAAAATAATAAAAGGGAAGATGGCAGGGAATTAACTGAATATAGGGATATTTCTATTGAAACTAATGTTATATCTAAAGCTGAAGGTTCTGCTCGTGTAAAACTTGGTGGAACTCAAGTTATTGTAGGTATTAAACCACAACTTGGAAGCCCATTTCCAGATACTCCTGATTTAGGAGTTTTAATGACTAATTGTGAAATGTTACCAATGGCTGATCCTACTTTTGAACCAGGACCACCTAGTGATGATTCAATAGAACTTGCACGTGTAGTTGATAGAGGTATTCGTGAAAGTGAATTGGTGGAATTGGATAAACTTTGTGTTGAAGAAGGTAAACATGTATGGATGTTATTTATTGATTTACATATCATTGATAACTGCGGAAACCTCTTTGATGCTTGTGAATTAGCAGTTATGGCTGCGCTTAAATCCACTAAATTGCCTGTTGCAACTATTGAAGATGACGAAGTAGTCCTTAGTGAAGAAGAAACATTTGATTTACCAATTAACAATGAATTAGCTTTATGTACCTTTGTTAAAATTGGTGACAAAATGGTTATTGACCCAACATTGGAAGAAGAAAGAGTAGCTAATGCTCGTTTAAATGTTGGTGTTACAAAAGATGGTCACATCTGTTCCATGCAGAAAGGTGGAAAAGAACCATTAAATAAAGATGAAATTCTTTACTGTGTAAATACTGCAGTAACAAAAGTAAAAGAGTTAATAGAATATCTTTAAATGTCTGAAGGACGATTAAGATTTCTAAATTCTTTTTTTTCTATTTTTTTATTATCTATTAAAACAAATTTTGTATCTAATTTTGCTATTAGGCCCTTTATGTGCAGGACATCTTCATTAACTAATTCTTCAATTATCGGAATTATGTTCCTATTGTAAATTGAATGAAGGGGTTCTGATGTTTTCAGCTTGTTTTCGGTATCGTGGTAGGGAACTATGGCCTGAGCGTTATTGTCGATTTCACAAAAAATAGTATTGACATATTTTTCTGATACATATGGACTGTCGCACGGCAGTACTAATGCATAGTCGCTGTTAATGTATGAAAGTCCGGTCATGATTCCAGGAAGCGGACCCTTATTTTTAATCTTATCTTCAACAAATGTGATGGGGTAGGTGTAATCTTGGGGATTGATAAATTCGCGATATTTGTCAATCCTAGATTGTTCATTTAAAACAATTATAGCTTCATTTATTTGATGGTTTAAAGTAGAAAGGATATGTTTAATCATAGGTTTATCTTGAATAATCATAGAACCTTTATCACGACCCATTCTACTACTCTTACCTCCACATAAAATAATACAGGATTTAATATTTTCATCGTTATTGCAACTCATAATATTAAATCTCCGAAAAATCTATTCTTTTACATAGACGTCTGCATCTTCGTCAAATGGATTGGTACGTATGATTAATGCAATCATGTAAGGGTAATGTTTGTTAAGGTATCTTAAGTAATAGACCCATTCATGAACTAGTTTTGAATATACTCTTTGCATGTCTCCATTCAAATGTCCGAAGTCAGTGTCATTAACAAGAGCGAAATCTTTTCTGTGTTCTAATTCTTCATCTAAGTGAAGAATAGCATTGATTAAGCCTGTAAATTCTTCTTTTTCAAGTAAATTTGGATTGTTTATTAAATTAATAATAAATTCTCTTTTGTTTACCAGTAATTCTCTTAAGTTTTCCAAAAATTCTTCCCTATCCTCAGGAGCCATATCCATTGCAGAAAAATCTACAGTGGTATTTTTAAGTTCTTTTAATTTGTTTTCATAATCCTTATCGTCCCAGTTTTTGATAGATTTCAAATTTTCGGTACTTGCTTTATATTTGTTGACTGTGCTTAATTGGCTGATTAATTCGTTTCCAATTTCTGAAAAGAATGTGCTCATAAGCATGTCTAATTTTTCAAGCATAGCTTCTTTTTCTTTTCTTTCAATAATTTCATCAAGTATGAATGCTACAACAAGAATATCAACTGGAATAAAACCTAAATGTGTCCAAACATATGATATGATATGCTCTCCATCTCCCAATACGAGATAATTTGATCCATAGATGATAATTATTAAAATAACCATTAATATGGAAAATTTAATTTTCCAACGTTTATGCTCATCCATTTTTAATCTCCAATTTTATCTTTTTTTGGCAGTTATGATAGCTATCGGGTTTTCGCTAATCATCATAATTCCACGGTCCAGAACTCTTCCGTTAGAAACGTTGACTTCCATGATTTTCGGATTATATCCTAAATCCTTTAGTTTGTTTATTGCTTCTACTTTAGTGTCTACAAGTATTGCAGTAATTATGATTCTGCCTTTTGAATTTAATTTTTCATGAACAATGTCCAAGATATTTTCAAGTTCTCTGCCACTGCCTCCAACAATGGCAATGTCGATGTTATCAATATCTTTTAGGGCATTTGCTCCATTATCGTTAATTAATGTGACATTATCTCCTAAACCAAATTTGTCAAGATTTTTTGAAGTCATTTCAATAGCTTCAGGATTTGTGTCTATTGCTATTACTTCGCCGGCTCTCTGGGAAAATTCACAGGTAATTCCTCCGGTTCCACATCCGCAGTCGACTACTTTATCATCGGAGGTTACCCCTGATTTATAAAGAATTATTGCTCTTATTGCTTCTTTTGTTGGTCCAGGAACATCACAAGATTTAAAGAAATCTTTGTCTTCTAACATTTATTCCCACCTTTTAAATAGATTATTTTCAATTTTTAAAGAGTCTAGGATTTTTCCCACAATGAAATTAATTTGGTCATCGACTGTATCATGTGTCGAATAAAAACCTGGCATTGCAGGTAAAATGATAGCTCCTTCTTGTGATAATGTTAGCATATTTTGTAAATGAATGCTTCTAAGTGGAGTTTCACGAGGAACAATAACGGTGGTTCTTCTTTCTTTAAGACTAACATCTGCCACTCTTGTTATTGTATTTGAACCGTATCCATTGGCTATTGAAGATAATGTCTTCATGGAACACGGTACAATAGCCAGCGCATCCGCTTTAAATGATCCACTATTGATTGAAGCAGTTAAATCGTTGAAGTCATAGTAGGTATCTGCAAGACCAATCACGTCTTCAACACTGTATTCGGTTTCTGATTCAATAACAATTTTTCCGGCATCACTTATAACTAAACTATTTTCTATATTCAATTCATTCAGCACTTCGAGTAATCTTATTCCGTATATTACTCCACTGGCTCCGGTTATTGCAACTACTATCATATTATCTCCTAAAATAGTTTTATCTGGTCATAGTGAATGCCATGGAATTTTTCTCTGTCAATTTCAGGCAAATCAAGATAGTTTTCTAGCTTAAATTTGCCAAATTTTGATTTTTCACTTTCATCAACATAAACACTGATGTCAGGAATATTGAATCGAGCTTTACTTAAAGCTCCAATAATATTTGATATTTCGGTTAAAGGGTATAATTTTCCATCGACATTTACTTGAGTTTTCATTTCATCAAAACGAGGGTATTCTGCGATATTGATGAATACATAATTTTTGTCAATGTCATAATCTTCAGCTATTTCCTCTTCAGCTTTTCTCAATGCTTTCTGTTCGATTTTATACATTTTTTCCGGATATTTGAAATTATCGAGTCTGATTGTTTTCACTCTTTTCATGATTCGTCTGTTGTCCAGTCTGGCCATGATGTCATTGACGAATTCATCTTCGCAGTGTCTGAATATTCCAATTATTTCAGCGTCATCATATTTGTAAATATCATTTTCATTGATAATGTCTTCATCAATTACTTTTTTCAAGGCTCTTCTAAACATTGAATTCACGATTCGGGTTGTATGGTGCTGGTAAACGCTTGGATACATGAAATATCTTGATACTAATGCTCCTTCAGCTGCTTGAACACCTTTAATATCTAAAATTAAACCGTCTTCAAGTTTTAAATTTGAAATTATTCTCTCATAGTCAATAATTCCGTAAGCAACACCTGTGTTGTGGGAATCTCTTAACAGATAATCCATCCTGTCTACATCGAGTTCTCCTGAAACTATTGGGCCCAGATATCCTTTTCCGCTGATGATGTCAACGATTTCATTAACATCAAATTTTTCTTCAAGCAAATCGCGCATTGAAGTTTCTGTAACTACAAATTTTGTTAATTCTTCATGGGGGAATGATAGAACTCCTTCAGAGACATGTGAAAATGGGCCATGTCCAATATCATGCAGGAGTGCTGATGCTCTAATTAATTCTATATCATCCTCAGGCAAATCGAGTTCTGCTGATAATTTTGACCCCAGATTCATTGTTCCAACTGAATGTTCGAATCTGGTGTGTGTGGCTCCGGGATATATTAAACTTATCAATCCAAGCTGTTTTATTCTTCTTAAACGTTGGAATTGTGGCATGTCCATTATTCTTTCTTCAAATTTGTTTAAGCTGATATCTCCATAGACACTATCTCTGATAAATTTTTTCTTTTCAGCCATTTTATCAATACTCCCAATCAATTGTAGTATTTTTAATCCAAGTATTATTCCAATCGGGTGTTATGTTTGTAGTGTTAGTTACGTTTGTGCGGTTTGTTGTATTTTCAACTTTTGGAATGATTGTTGGAACTTCTTCAATATATTTTGGTTCAAATGAGTCATTTTCCACTGAACTTAACTTATATGAGTCATTGTCTTCAGTTATTGTTAAGCTTGCAAAAGCGCTGCTAATAGTAAATGCAATTGTTGCGATTATTAAAAATACTATTAAATTTGCTTTTATTGAGTCTTTCATACTAACACTTTTCTAATTTTAATAAATAATTTAAACAATACTATTATTATTTTTTTAAAAAGCTAATATTTAATATTTTCTTCAAACAATAATTTTTAGTAAAAATTTCCATTTTTCCTTGAATAAATCAATATTGTTTTATCATTGTATTATTGTTTGTTTATCATTTTTTTGATTTTGATGATGATATTTTAGCGAATTTTAATTTAACAAAAAAGTTTATATACTATGGTGTTCAATAACAATATGTCGGAATGATACTTCCGACATATTACTTCCGGCGATTGCCGGTGTTTTTATAAATTTGATTAATTATTAAAAGAGAAGATAAAATGGATGTAATTTTTAATGCAGGTGACACTGCTTGGATTCTCATATGCAGTCTTTTAGTACTTTTAATGAGTATTCCAGCTGTCGCATTTTTTTATGGAGGATTAAGTAAACGTAAAAATGTTTTAAATACAATTTTTTTAACTTTTATAGCATTTTCTATTGTAAGTGTAATGTGGGTAGCTTTCGGATACCAATTTGCGTTTGGTAGTGATATAAGCGGTCTTATAGGATCTCCAACCAATTTCTTCTTACATGGAATTGCATTAGATGATTTAAACGGAACAATTCCAACATTATTGTTTGTAATGTTCCAATGTGCCTTTGCAGGTCTGACAGTAGCTCTCATTTCAGGAGCACTCGTTGGAAGGATGAAAACAAAAGCATGGGTAATATTTACAGTACTATGGGCCTGTTTAGTTTATGTCCCTGTAGCCCACTGGGTATGGGGAGGAGGATGGTTAATGCAAATGGGTGCACTTGACTTCGCAGGAGGTGCTGTAGTTCATATGAATTCAGGTGCAGCTGCATTGGCTGTTGCATTAGTGCTTGGAAAACGTAAAGACACTTCATTAATCCCTCACAACTTAGGATATGCAGTTCTCGGAGCAGCATTGCTATGGTTTGGATGGATGGGATTCAATGGAGGATCAGGTCTTGCAGCAGATGGTCTTGCAGCAAATGCAATAATTGTTTCAAATGTTGCAGCAGCAGTAGGATTAATAGTTTGGACTGCTTTGGATACATATGTGGTTGGAAAACCAACCGTGCTTGGCGCAATATCCGGTGGAGTGGCAGGACTTGTAGCAATCACTCCGGCTGCAGGATTTGTAGATGTTCCGGCAGCAATGGTCATTGGTGCTGTGGCTCCATTCGTATCATACTTTGCAATCTATTACTTAAAAGCCAGAATCGGATACGATGATGCTTTGGATGTATGGGGAATCCACGGTATGTCCGGTGTATGGGGAGCATTAGCAACAGGAATCTTTGCAGTTCCATCAATAGGAGGAGTTGCAGGATTAATTGCTGGAAACCCAAACCAGGTAGTAATACAGATTATAAGTATCGTTGCTACTTTAGCATACTCATTCACAATTAGTTTCATATTGGCTAAAGTATTAGATAAAGCAATGAACGGTATCAGAGTAGAAGATTATGAAGAAATTGGTGGACTTGACACAAATCTTCATGAGGAATCAGCATATAATTTTAACTAGGTGTAACTATGAAAAGTATTGTTGCAATCATAAGACAGGAAAAATACCAGGATGTTAAAAATGCCCTTTCAGCGGTAGGATGTGAAGGTATGAATGTATCCGAAGTAAAAGGGCGTGGAAGTCAAAGAGGAATTAAAGAATCTTACAGAGGATCAAGCTACTGTATTGATTTAATTCCTAAAACACGTATAGAAATCATTGTCAAAGATGAAGGTGTGGACACAATTGTAGAAGCAATTAAAAAAGGTGCATATACCGGAAATATAGGGGATGGAAAGATATTCATATATCCAGTGGACAATGTAATTAGAATAAGAACTGGTGAAGAAGGGGATGATGCTGTGTAGCTAATCCCTTTGTATGGCAAAATTCAAAAGAGGATGATGATGACCTCATTATTCTCATATCTCCCTATGGAAATAGTGCTTTTGCATTATTTCCTCTCTTTTTTTAATATTTAATTACCACACCATTAATGTTTGAAATGTCAACCCAAGTGCTGATGCCTTTAACTTCATATAAGTTGCCGTTGATGCGTTCGTATGAAATTTCCTGATTGTCGCTGACCAAATGAACTGAACGGCCTTCAATGTCATCAACCCTTTTTATGATTCCACCATATTCGCTGGAATCGGCAACAACCATATCTCCGACATTAATGTTATGGGTTTTGTTTATTAGAACTTTTTGTCCGTCCTGCAATGTCGGAAGCATTGAAGTTCCCTCAACATTAACAATAACGGGTATTTGATTTTCACCGATGCTTGAATCAATTTTTATTTCAGGATTTTCAAGACCATAATTCCTGCAAATTTCATTAACTCCATTTTTATAAGAATTAATGTCGGCAGTAGTATTGTCCATCAAATCTACGCTATATTTGCAGATGGCTTTGTTCAGACCATCCTTATCAATATCAGAAATAGTATAGGTGCTTACGGTGACATTTTCACCATCAAAATAAATGTCTACAGAATCATTTATAAAAGATGTAACTCCTAAAAATGCAACTGCAATAAAAATCAGAATTATTAAAGCTAAAATAATCTTTTTAGCCATGTAAATCACTCATCCATGATATTCAAATCCATATTAAGTAATGCTTTCATTGTTTCAATATCAATTTGACCTGGTGCGGTTGCATCTCTTCCTGCAGCAAAAGTAATAGGGGAGTCGAATTTGGATGCCATAACCCGAGTATAACTTCCCAAATCGCCCATGGAAATAGCAATAGTATCTTTACAATGTGAAAGAACAGCAAGTATTGTTAATGTGTCCTCAAGATTCTGTGGCATAAAAGCAACCTTTGCAATATCTCCAAGCTCAAGTTCTTTTTCAACAATGTAAGTAATTTCATTTAAATCGGGTGTTTTTTCAAAATCGTGATAGGAAACAATTGTTTTAACACCTGTATCATGGATTTTATTTATGTATTCGTCATCGCATTGAAGTTCAATATCAACATATTCGGCCAAATCGCAGCATTGATATAAAATATCAATTCTCTCTTCTTCTGAACCTTTAAAAGATCCGCCTTCAGTGCTGATTCTATTGGTAGCTATGATGGGAAAATTAATTTCTTCGATTGTATTTCTAATTTCAGCAATATCTGGATTTTTAAGAGCATCAATTCTAAATTCCAACACATCAGCGCCTTTATCAATACAGTCTTTAGCCACTTCAAGGACATCTTTGCAATTCTTTTGAAAAATTGGAATTGCTATTTTAGTTTGAGAATACATTATTGTTATTTATTTATTAGGTTATTTATTAAATTTTCTTCAAAATTCTCTTAATCTTTATATAAATTAAAAAACAAAATATATATCAATAAAATATTAATATTTTATTTATTATTTAATTCAATTATACAAGGTGTTAATTTGAAAGCAACAGCTATAGGGGCAGACATATCTAAAAATGACGTGTCCTGCAGTTCTAAGCTAGTAGAAACTATTGAACAAAATCTTCATAGACTTAACGAGTTAGGTGCAAGAAGTGCTGCTTTAACTAATGTCACAGGGGACGATGTTGTTATAACTGCATTTGTAGAAGATGACCTGCTTGAAACTGTTAATGAAGGTATTGTCAATGTATTAAAAGAAAGTGCGGAAAACCTTGGCGATTTATCAGGAATTTCACAAAATCCCGATGATGCTGGTGAAGGTATTTCTTATGCTGAAGCCAATATCAGACCAGACAGATATCCTGATGCAATTGTTTTAGGTTTTGACACTTACGGGGGAGAACCGTTTGTAGCGGATGTTGCAAATTCGGCAATTGAAGCGGCAAGGGGTATGAGAAATTTAACTGATGTATCTGATTGCATCGAACCGAAAATAAGAAAAATACCGGGTGTTGGATATGTTTCACCGGAAACTGATGATCCAGTTGTTGTAGCTACTGTTGAGGATATTGAATCTATCGGAGTTATCGCTGGAGCAATGATTGGTGCAGCACTTGGAAATAAAAATACTTATTTAGTTAAACGTGGAACAACATGCAATGTATTGCCGGGCAGTGTTATATTTTCCGCTACCGCATTTATGAACGGCAATGTAATTGATTTAGCTGTTCCATTTGAAAATAAAACTAGAATATTAAGATAGGAGTTATATATTATGATTTTATTAAATGAAGATACAAAATGTTTAGTTCAAGGAATTACCGGTAAGCAAGGTTCATTCCACACAGAACAAATGTTAAACTATAATACTAATATTGTTGCAGGTATCACTCCTGGAAAAGGTGGTCAAAAATTCTTGGATAAAGTGCCAATTTTCAATTCAATTGAGGAAGCAAAAGAAGAAGTTGACATTAATGCTTCAATCATTTTTGTACCTGCAAAATTTGCAAAGGATGCTGCATTTGAAGCAATTAGACACTTGGATTTAGTTGTCATTATTTCCGAACACATTCCTGTTCATGACAGTATGAAAATCATGGCATATGCTAAGGAAATGGACACAACAATTATCGGTCCGAATACTCCTGGAATCATATCTCCTGGAGTAGGTAAATTAGGAATCATGCCAACTCACATTTTCAAAGAGGGAAATGTAGGTGTAATTTCAAGAAGCGGTACATTAACATATGAGATTGCAAGCGAACTTACTAATGCAGGAATAGGTCAAAGTACTGCTGTCGGTATTGGTGGAGACCCAGTAACCGGAGACAATTATGTCGACATCTTGAAAAGATTTGAAAAAGACGATCAAACTGATGCAGTTGTTTTAATCGGTGAAATTGGAGGAACTGCAGAGGAAAGAGCAGGAAAATTCATTTCTGAAGAAATGTCAAAACCGGTCGTATCTTACATTGCAGGAAGAACTGCACCTCCAGGCAAAAGAATGGGACATGCTGGAGCTATTATTCAAGGTTCTTCAGGCACTGTTGAAAGTAAAACCAAAGCTTTAAACGAAGCCGGTGTTGATGTAGCGATAAAACCGTCTGAAATTGTAGATTTACTTAAAAAGGTTATGTAATGTCAAATCAGGAAATTATTGATAAATTATTGAGCGGTGAAATGAAGCTTTATCAGGTTGATAAAGAAGTTTCCGCTAAAGAGGCAACAGATATTAGAAGAGAATTTTTAGAACAAAAATACGATTTGGATTTGCCTAATATCTCAAATTATACTTTGGATATGGAAAGGGCATCTGCCCGTAACATCGAAAATTCAATTGGTGTTTTACAACTTCCAATGGGAATAGCAGGACCATTAAAAATTAATGGGGAATACTGTCAAAGAGAGGTATTTGTTCCTTTGGCCACATCTGAAGGAGCACTTGTAGCATCAATTAACAGGGGTGCATCAACCATTACTGCATCCGGTGGTGTTAATGCAAGGGTAGTTTCAGATATCATGACTCGTGCACCTGCCATCAAATGTGAGGGTGTTGGTGATGCCTTAAAGATTAAACAATGGTTTGTTGATAATTTCGATGAATTGAAAGAAATTGCAGAAAGTACAACTTCACATGGTAAATTAATTAAAATAGACCCTATCTTAATTGTTGGAAGCTATGTTTATCCTAGATTCGTTTTCTCAACTGGAGACAGTATGGGAATGAATATGGTGACAATAGCTTCTGAAAAAATCCTAGAAAAACTTGCAGATGAAACCAATGCAACTCACATAGCATTAAGCGGAAACGTATGTGTCGATAAAAAACCGGCTGCCATTAACGTTGTGGAAGGAAGAGGAAAAAGCGTTATAGCAGATATTTTAATTCCAAAAGATATTGTAGCCAAAAAGCTTAAAACAACAGCAGAAGCTATTGTTGAAGTAAACATTGCTAAAAATTTAATTGGATCTGCAGCAAGCGGCAGCATGGCATATAATGCCCATTATGCAAATATGGTTGCGGCCATATTCTTGGCAACTGGCCAGGATGCGGCACATGTTGTTGAAGGTTCTTTGGGAATCACCACTGCAGAAAACAGAAATGGTGATTTATATTTCTCAGTTAACTTGCCTGATTTGCCTGTAGCTACTGTAGGCGGTGGAACAAGCCTTGAAGTAGCACATGAAGGATTGGAAATATTAGGTGTAGCAGGTTCTGGTAAAGCTCGTGAATTTGCTGAAATAGTTGCAAGTACTGTTCTGGCTGGTGAATTATCACTTGTTGGCGCACTTGCTGCAGGACATCTTGCAAGAGCCCACAAAGAACTTGGAAGAGGATAAAATGGACGATTTCGTCGATTCATTATATCCTGAACTGACTCTTGAAACTGATGATATAATAATGACTATAGCAGTTAAAAAAGATTATTCTAAAATTGAAGAGTTGGATAAAAGAAAAAAGGAATTCATCAAGGATTTAAATGAGTTCATACAGGAATTCAGTGAAACTCCTGAATCCGATGATTTCATGTTATATTTTGATGATGATTAGTATTTGGATTCAATTTTTTCAAATACTTTTTTGATATTTACTTTTGTTTCAAAACAGCCTGTTTTTTCAAGTAACACTCCTTGAGGGCAAAAATCAGACAGTAACATCATCATCTGATTTAAATCTTCATGACATGCCACTCCAAGAACCGCTTTAAACTTATTTTCCATTACTATTTTTTTGACAAAACTTGAACCCGGAACAATGTAGAGTTTGTATCCTAATGGTTCGGCTTTATGTTTGATAACACCAATGGAACATAAACCGCATTCTGTACAGTTCAACCCTTCTTTTTGAAGTGTTGCAGGACAATCTCTATGTCTTAAACAGTGGGGTAAGAAAATCAATGTTTTTTCAGCAGGTATTTCCCTGAATTTTTCCTTGTTAATTTCATCTCTGACTTTAATTGCAATATCATCAATTAAATGGTCATCCAATTTCAGAAAATGTGCAATTGTTTTAAATGGAGAGTATAATAAGTCAACAATATATAATAGGAATCTGGGGAATTTAACTTGGTTTTTACGGGCTATTAAATATCCCAAAATCAATACCACAATGAAAAGTATGACAATTAGAATAGCTAAAAAAACCACTAATTGTCCTAAAAACATGTAAAATGAGTCAAGAAATATCATTTTTTAACCTAAAATTCCTCAATAGTATAATTATCAAATTCTTTATTCAGTTTTACTCCTGTTGGAGTTTTTACAATTTCAAGACCTGATAAACTGTCACATGAACAAAGGATATTCTGTTCTGGGTGGGTTCCTGGAATAATATTACAATTCAAATTTACTCCGTCTCCAATTGATATTACAGTTTCCAATCGTTTAGTGGAAGGATGATCTTTATTTAATATTATTAATGGGGATGATTCCTCACGGCTTAAGTAGGCTTGTGATCTTACTGCCCGTTTGTCTTTTTTAAAGTTGGACACGGCAATTATGTCATCTGATTCTAAAAATTGAACTATCTCTTCATTATCTTGTGTGGCAATGAACAACATTTTATTTTCATAAGCTACCTTAACAATACCTACGATTCCGGTTTCACCTTCAAGAAATAGTATTTCATCATTTTTAAAATCAATATTCATAATAATCACTAAAAAAATAAAAAATAGAGTAAATAGATTTACTCTGCGAGTTCTACGTTGTCACTTTGGCAAGATGGACAAACTACTTTTTTTCCAATACCTTTAAAGGTATTTCCACAGTCTTTACAACGATATTTTTTGGTTTTCAATTTTTTCAAATCAATATCGGCCATTGGGCCTCCGCTAGAACACATTTAAAATCACCTAATTATAATATATAATATATTATATTAATATTTTATTAAATCTTGAATATTTCTGATTTTTTCGATAGTTTTTTCATCATTTGTCAAGTTATATTTAAGTTCTAAAAAATATAATGTTTGGCTATACAGCTTATTTTCTTCATATTCTGCAATAAGTTCATCTAAAGTTTCTAAAATAAAAGGATTAACTCCTAATTGGATATTTTTGTTTTTAATTATTTCTATGGATTCATCTAATGATAAATCAATGTTCTTGTCTTTATTTTGGATATAATTTATTTCCGAATATGCCATCGGATTCAATTCATATTCCATGCTGTATCTGAATAGTGCAAAGGCGGTTTCCAGTTGGTTCTCTTCAATATAATAATAACCGAGTGACCTGTAACTTCTTGCAATATCCTGAGGCATATATGCATATTTCAATGCGTC
>NZ_JBGULU010000054.1:0-8301 GCF_045116495.1 Methanobrevibacter sp.
AAAAAACGATCAAAAACAGCAGAATGGCCATTTGGAAATATAAAACAAAATCTAAAAGTAACAGAATTCAACACAACTGGACTAAAAAGAACACAAACAGAAGCAAAATTACTCGCAATATCACACAATTTAAAACGAATATACAACGAAACAATACAAAATGAACTCATACACCAAGAAAACAAACAAAATACCTAAAAATAATAAAAATTCAAACTAAAAATTTTTTAAAAAAATAATTAATTTTGAGTCGCCCTCAAGAAATAAACAAAAACTAATTGTCCCATTAATTTTTTAGCAAAATCACTAGACTCGATTTTCTTGTTTTCAAATTCATCATGTACTTCTTTATCCCTTGATTTAACATCATTTAATGAGTCTGTTAAATCTAAAAATAATCTTTTATATTCATTGAAAAATTCAATTGTAACATTTTCAATATTAAAGACATTATCTATTTCTGAAATTTCAAATTTATTTTCGGTTATCATTAATGGAAGAATTTGTTTTCGGCAGGTGTGATTAGGTTCATTTGGACCCACAAGAAATGAATGTCTTTTTGGTGAACTTAATTTTTCTTTCAAACCTTTTTCATTGAATTCATATTCAATTTTAACATAGGAGAATCTCCAATCCTCAGTATTTGGTTCATAAAAAGCAACCAATGCATAATCATATTCATCTCTCATGAAAGTAGATACTAAGTTTCTTTGCATTGTTCTAGCACGATCTCTTGATGATTCTTTAGCTAATTCGATTACATAAAATACAATAGAATCTCCTAAATCATCTGTATAATGCCCCAATTCTAAAACTGAATTTGCATATTCAACAAATTCATTTTTTATATATTTAGTGAGATTTTTAACACTAACATTTGATATATTAAATAATTCTCGCAAAAATTTTTGGTATTGATTTAAATCGAATTTATTGTGAAAAGTTTCATTTATTAAATAAATCGCATTATTTGCATCCATAATTTACAACTCCACTATTTAACAAAATATTCTGATAATATAATTTGTGATGTTTCTTTGTTGCATTCTTTTACACATGATGACAAATCGGTTTTTAAATCATCACTTGCATATTTCATCAATGTATTTAAAATTACAAATACATAGTCATCTTGACCAATTTTTCCATCTTGAACTTGTACTGCAAATTGTTTTAATTCTTTATTAATTTTCTTTAATGGCGCATTATGTATGTATCCATCAGTTATTAATTCTTTAAATTTATTTAAATCTTTAATCTCCTTATTAGTCAATATTCTTTTGTGTTTTAGTGCAAATCTTATAGCTTTTAAAATTGATTTTTCTGTTGGTTTCATTTTACGTTTATCTTTAGGAACATTACGTAATTGGTCAAAAGCGAATTTATTTTGTGCTAAGTAATAATAATAGTCCTCATCAATTGAAACCCCTTTTTCATTTTCATCTGCTTCTAATTCTTTAATAGCTTCAAAGAAGTCTATTTCTTCAGTTCCTTCAGCTGTCGTTTTGAATACTTTTCTGAATTCGTCAGATCTCATTAAACTTATTAATGCATGATTATCCGATTTCCTTGCAACTCTTGCTTTTTTAGGAAGTTCTTCAATTTTTTTGAATAATTCAATATTATTATCTCTAATGTCCCTTATCAAAGCCAAATATTTTAACTCATCATTAGCTAATTCGTCATCTTCCTCAATTGAAGTTAATTTATTAAATAAGTCAAATGAGATTATTGGTTCTTCTGTAAGTAGTTGTGAATCATTTCCAAGTAATTCAATAAACATGGCTATTTTCTTTTCAGCTAAGAATTTTACTTGTACTTCATCCTCTATTTCATTGGTTGGGAAAAAGTTATATATTTCAATTTCTTTAAATTCTGTTCCTAATCTTTGAACACGACCTACTCTTTGCATCATTTTAGTTGGATTCCAAGGGATATCATAGTTAATAATAACATTGGATCTGTGCAAGTTCACACCATGAGATAATGTATCTGTTGCAACTAATATCCTATAGTCATTTTTTTGATTGTCTTTAGACACATTTGCGTCAAAATTATTTAATACTTCCTCCATGTCTTCTTTTGAAGAATTACCTGTGTATAATTTAACATTTCCTTCGCATTCTTGTGATATCAATTCTACAATATTTTCAGCAGTGTCTATAAATTCAGTGAAAAGAATCACTTTTTTATCTTTGAGTTCATTATTTAATAATTCAATTAATCTCCATCTTTTTGGATAATCAGTTATTGAATCCCATTTACTTTTAATGTATTTTAATACTTGTAAATCTGAGTTTAAATCAATTTCAAATTTATCTGTGAAGTCTTCACTAAAATATTCTTTCACTTTTCCCTGTTCAATATATTCTTCTATCTTATCCACATCCCCATCTTCCATAAGATTATATACTTTCCAGTTATAATCTCTGCTGGTGTAAAATACTCCTTTTTTCCTGTAATTTTCTAAGACAGTTTCATGTATTTTAATAGAGTTGTCTATTGATTTTTTAAATGCATAGCTGCCACTTTCTAATCTTTTAATGAGTAATATTTTAATGAAATTGCCCATCATTTTTTGTGAGTTTGCATATTGTGTATCAGGATTTACCCTATATTCTGGAGCCAATGGCCTATATTTGGCATAAGATAAATTTTCATTTAATAAATGTAATGTTTCTTCAAATACTTCATCTATGTAGTCATCAAAATAATAATAAACTGGTTCTGGAGGTTTAACATCAGGAAACTCCATATTGTTACGTTTTAAATCTTCAGCATAATATTTGCTAATGTTGCTTCTTGTTCTTCTAACCATCAAATATTGTAAAACATTTTCACGTATGTCTTTTGAAATTTGTTTACTAATTTTTAGATACTCTTGAGGATTATCATCCCGACTAACTGAATTTTGAAGTGCATCTAATCTATTGAAATATGCCTCTAAATCTTCAACATCGGGATTTGGTAATGTTGATTTGTGTGCTGGTTGGAATAATTTTATTTGACTTAATAAATCTGAAGGAGAGTTATTAAATGGTGTTGCAGATATTAATATTACATTTTTATCTTTACATATCTTTGACAAGTATTCGTATTGTTGGGTGTCTTCATTTCTAAAATCATGTGATTCATCAATTATTACATTTTGATAAAAATCAGAATCATATTTTTTTAATATTTGATCTAATTTTCCTTTGGATTCTACAATTGGTGTTGGCACTACACTAAATTCACTTAGTACTCTTTTCCAGCCTCCAGGGTTATGTTCTTTAACAAGTGCTGGAGGAGCTATAACTAATGTTCTTCCTCTCAAGTTTTGGGCGAGTAAAGCACCCATATATGTTTTACCTAACCCCACGACATCAGCTAAAAATACTCCCCCATATTGGTGGATTTTATCTTTTGCATCTAAAACAGCATCTCGTTGATAATCGAGATATTTGAATCCTTCAGGAACATAATCCATCTCTAATTCTTTTTTATCATTATCTATTTTATCTTTTAAATATTCATAAATAAATTTTAAGAATAATTCATAGGGAGTTATATCGTCTTTTAGCCATGTTTTATGATTTATGGTGTTAATGAATTCTTCTGATATAGGTTCTGAATGGTTCCATAGTTCTTCAAATTCCTGATGAGCAAAATCATAATCTTCATCATCTCTAAGTTCTACATTGAATTCTAAATTTCTTTCAAGGCCAGGTTGTGTGAAATTACTTGAACCGGTTATTATTCTTCCTTTATCTGGATTTTCATCTGGAAATTTCATTATGTATAATTTTGAATGTGTTTTTCTTTCTTTATAACCTCTAATTTCAAGTTTGCCTAATTGTAGCCAGTCTACAAATTGTTTTACTCCTTTTTCAACTTTGAGACTATCTTCTGAATTGTTCATTTCAGTGATTAAATCTTTTTTCATTTGATCTTTATATTCTGCAGTGGAAATATTAGTAACTTCATTATCTTCTATTAGTTTAAATGTTTGTGAATCGATTCCCATTCCAACTAATATTCTAATTTTTTTAGAGTTTTCTAAACTTTTTTGAAGTTTATGAAATCCGCTTACATAAAAATAACCCACCAAACAATCAAAAGATTCTGTGATAGGCAATAATTTTTCAAATCTTTTAGCTAATGTGTTTTCACCTTTGTTCATGATGAAACTTGTATTTTCCATTTCCAATGTAAAACCCCTATGCCTTAATTATTATGATATTTATTTTTGTTAGACACAATTTATAATGATTATTATTTATTTTAAAATAAAATCTAAAAATAAATATTACATAAAATTATATCATTTAATCAAATAATATTATACTGAAGACAATAGTTAATTCCTATGTTGTTTTCCATAGAAATAAGTCATCTTGAATTTCACAATTATCCTTAACAATATTGCTTAATGGCTTATTTCTATTCTATCCTCTTATTTTACAATATAAAAGCAATATAAATTACTTATTCTAATTTTTAACCGTTAATGTCAAAGCGTTAATGTTAATGTCAACCTTGCTAAACTTTTAAAAAAGTAGCTATTATATATAAATCTTTATATATTATAAGTAATAAATTAAATAATAAATTAAGTAATATCAAGATTTAAGTGGAGGACATAAATAATGCCAGATTCAATTGTTTTACTTGAAGAGAGAAAAGAGGTCACAACTTTCTTATTGGACGAAGGTACAATTACTGCAACCACCGTAACTACCCCAACCGGAGAAACTCCTGGATACGAGTATGCAGGAAATAAAATCAAGGTCGATGATGCTGTTACATTATCAGCTAATTCAGATATCGGCAAACCTACAGTTAAAAAATATACTGCAGCTGAAGGTGAAATCATTTTAGGTATTGCAGTCAACGATCCGGTTACCATGACCGGGGGCAAAAGAAAAACTGCAATATTAGTCCTGGGACATTTGTTCAGATTGAAATTAGCCAGCGGTTTATCAAACATCGCCGTTAATGACAGAATAGCTTTAACCAGCACCGGAGCCATCAAATCCGAAGACGGTGAATATATCGCAATGCATCCGGTTGCAAGCTCAGACGATTACAAATACATTGAAGTGTTCCGGCCATACGATATCGGAACCACAGGCCAAACATAAGGTGATAATGAATGATTACAAAAGGAAATGATACTAAAGTACAAAACGAGGTAATAGCTCAAACCATTACTGATGAAACCGCAAAGAGACTGAAGCTTGCCAGATTGTTTCCTAAACAAGAAATCAAAGAGAACTCCGACTACTACACTTATTTCAGACAGAACATCAATCTTGACGAAGCTATTAAAAAAGGTCTTTTGGGAGAAGCCAAAGATATCGCACCCGGTGCATCCCTGCAAGAATTAAACATCAGAAAGCCAGTAACGGACACTATCTCCATTGATACTGTCGGTGGAGTGCTTAACGTCAACAAGGATGTTTTCGACTCAGATATCGTTTCATTTGAAGACCTGCTGGGAGACGTTGCTACCGTTATTGCCAACAGAATCGAGTACAACATCTACGATACTTTAATAAGCTCTCCAAACGTTCCTGTCTACAATACCAGTGAAACTCAGGATACTATGGATGCCTACGGCAAATTTGTCATCAAGGCACAGGAAGCTTTCAAAGGCAATGCCGGTGCAGGCGCTGACTTGACAATAATGGCAGAGTCCTACAAAACCTTAAGTTATGTCAAACAGTTAGCTTACTCATCCAACAAGTTGGTTCAGCCTGTAGAAGACATTAAGGAATACTACGGCATTGACAATATCGATCTTTTAGGAACAACCCAGGCTGACGGAGGATCACTGATAGGTGACAAGCAGTACATCGGATTCGATTTAAGAAATGCGCCGTTAACAGTACTGTACTCCAAATCTTCTGGAACTACTGTTGCACCTATTACATCAGATGAAAACATTGCAGACTTCTATCCGATCATTGAAATCATGCGCAAGGACATCTATGACGAGTTGCCTCAATATACAAAATTGTTCATACAAAGTAAAGTCGGAATATTATTAAATAAGCCAGGTCTTGCTTTAAAAGGTACCTGCAGGCCATAAGGAGGATTGTTAATGTTAACAAAAGGAAATGATGCTAAAGTACAAAATGAAGTGATGGCACAGATTGTTGCCGACACTTCAGCCAAATGGATGAAATTCACAAGGCTTTTGCCAAAGCAGGAAATACAGGAAAACTCACAGTATTACACTTACATGTCTCAAAGAGTCAATATCGAGGAAGCTATTCAATCCGGCGTACTTGGTGAGGCCAAAGATATTGCTCCCGGCGCTACATTACAGGAACTGAATGTGAGAAAGCCAATCAGTGAAACTGTCTCCATTGACACTATCGGCGGAGTCCTGAACGTTTCAGCTCAAATGCTTGATTCCAATTTAATCTCCGTTAATGACATGCTGCAGGATGTCGGCATTCTTATCGGAAGAAGCATTGAAAAGGCAGCCATTGACATGATTATGAATTCCTCAAAAGTTGCAACCTACAACTTCCAAAGCGGTGACGATACAGGAATGACAATTCTCAAAGCTCAAGAGAAGTTCAAGGAGTCAGCCGGTAGCTTCGCAAACTTAAACAGTATGGCCGTAAGCTACAAGTCACTCACAACCTTAAAGTCAGACATATTCGAAAGCAACAGACAAGTCGAACCTGTTGAACTGATCAAAAGCTATTACGGTGTTGACAACATTGACATCCTTGGAACTGCAGTATGCGATGGCGGTTCCGAGATGGGGGACAAAACATACATCGGTATGGACTACATCAACCCAGGAATGAAACTGCTGTACTCAAGGACTACAGGAACCACCGTTGCTCCTTTAGGCCCTGACGGTGAGATGTATGATTTCTATCCGTTGATTGAATTCATGAGAAAGGACATCCGTGATGAACTGCCAATGTATACAAAGCTCTTCATCCTTTCAAGTGTCGGTGTTTTGATGAATGCACCTAACAGAATTATCAAAGGTAATTTCAGAGCATGAGCCATAATTTAACTCCTAAATATATTGGCCCTTTCGTTAGGGATGCGTGTAGGGATAAAAGAATATGAAAATCCCAATGGTTGATTTGGTGAAGTTTTAATTGCTTTTTATCACCAACATCTTCTGCTAAGAGTTTTTTACTCCAAATCCATTAAAGCTGGGATTGACCCTTCTCCCAGCTTTACCTATATATTTGGGAAGCAGATATATCATATAATCAGAGGCTATAAAATGAAACTAATTCTAGATAGTGAAAATTCACATCCGGCAACAATAAATGTTAAAGGAAAAGAAATAATGTTGCTGTTAATTGAATCAAGCATATTAATTGACTCATCCCAGATAGCTAAGATATTTGACAAAAAAGAAAAGACTGTTGCCGGTAAAGTTCACAAATCCAAACTGGAGAAATATGAAACCGATAATGTGAAGATATTAAAGAATTATGGATTGATGAATCCGGATGCAGTCAAGCCAAGACCGTTCTATGATTTGAGATTGATGCTGGAAGGACCGGCTTATTATTACTTCAAAAAAGAGGATGAAACTGATTTGATCGATGTTATTGTTAGAGTAGCTATCGGAAAGCACCGTGAGTGGATTCATAACAGAAACATCAAATATTAACGACTGCCATTGCCTATTGAAAACTTGTTTTTAAAATGCTTTGATATATATCGGGGTTTAAAAACCAATCTGGTATTGACAACCCTTGCCGTTAATGTCAATGGCGGCCAATTAAATCAAATCAAAAATTCAGCTATTGATTTTATCAGCTCTCTTGTTGGAAACATAGGGTATTTTCAACACTTGTATTACATACTATTTTTATTATCTAAAATATATAAAAAATATAATAAATATGATAATACAAATTATAATATATGACAGAAGATAATATAAGCTGGACAAGTTTTTGTCAGGCAATGAACTCAATAGCATTCTGGTTAATCCAGAACAAAAAGAAGTACAGGAAACGTGACTATTACCAGATATTGACATTGAAAGGCAGCTGCAGTGATGTTGAAAAGAAAGCCAAGAAATTAGGTTCAGACAAGCTGGTGGCAATGTATACAATGGCTGTGATAAAGGATAACAGTTCTTTGGATTTCCTTCCAAACTATGTTATGTTAAAGAACGGGGCCAAAATCGACAAGGCAGAATATGTAGACATGGCCATAAGAACTGAAAGCTACATCAGAGCAAACGGAAGGCTTCCTGCAATCGTTTACAGAATGTCAAAGCTTCCCGATTATAGTGACTCAACAATGAAGCTGTTTATCAAGACA
>NZ_JBGULU010000055.1:0-7898 GCF_045116495.1 Methanobrevibacter sp.
TATAACAAAGACTGCAATGATTGTAGTGGGAGATGTCCTAGACCCTGGGGACTTTAATGCATCAAAGCTATATGACAAAAACTTCAAACATGAATATAGATAAAAATATTAAATTTTATTAAAAAAAACTATTTCCTCAAAAATCATTAGATTTCTTGAGGAAAAAAACCTCACCATCAAAAAAGCATTAACAATTTTTTCTAGTTAATAAAACTGATTTAGCTTATCTCCTGCATATGGCTAAAATGGATTCCAATATGACCAATCCCCAATATTATTGAAGATATGACTAAAAATATATTATTTGCACAAATTCCCAAAAGGAAAAAGCTAACTACAGGCAGCGTAGCTCCAGGAAGAGGAATGTGAAGAAATGAACCATACATATCATGCATTGTTTTTGGACTTCTAAAGTATCCAATCCAGTATAGCTCATAGATTACCATTAAAAGGAATGCAATGACCAGAATGATATCAAAACTAAAATCAACACCACAAAAAAGGGATAACGGGACAACCAATACTTGTCCAATTCTTTCCAATGTTAATAATATTCTGTTCTCATTTTTGGAGTAATTTTCATAATCATCTGGAGGGCATTTGGACCACAAAATATTAGGAACAAACAACATTACCAGCAGAATCAGACCGGCCAGCGAAAACCCAAAATTCATATTATCAAAAAAAATTAGCTATATTTATCTTTGATTTGATTCATTAGCTGCAATTTTTTAAATGCAACATCTTTAGGAGCCCTTCTTAAACCACAATCCGGATCTAAAATCAGATTATCTTTTCCAACTATCTCAATAGCTTTTTTAACGAGGTTTTCAATGTCTTCTATATCATCAACTTCATTAACGGATGAATCAACACAACCAAAGCCTAATTTTTTATCAGCCAAAAGTGAAGCATTATTTTCCAAAACACCCATATTAACATTATTGCCGGCAAATTCAAAGTCAAGAATATCCACATTGAATTTAGTGATATCCTTAAATGCATCTGATAAAATACCACATACATGCATTGCTAAAGGAACATCCAGACCTTCACGGATAATATCTATAGCTTCCTTAGCTACCTTCATATCAACCATCCCTGTGGATAAAAACGGCTCATCAATCTGAATGTAAGCAGGATGTACTCTACGGGCTATTGCATCAACTTCAAATTTCAAAGAATGAGCTAAATCAATGATGGCATCCTCTTTATTCTTATAGAAAAACTGAATTCTGGAAGAGTGAACAATAGTATTAGGACCTGTAATGATTCCCTTAATTCCTTTTCCTTCAGGAATATTTCCATTATAGTATTCCTTCATGACTTTTTTAGCATATAGCAAATCATTAATGGATATTTCCTGAATCGGATTAACAATTTTGGAAACGATTACAGTATTTCCGTCCTCAATCTTCATTCCAGGAATATATTTTGTAAAAATAGAAACCATATCACCCCTTACCTGACCATCAGAGATAATGTCCACTCCTGCATCAAGCTGAGCTATTACACTTGACCTAATAGCTTCTTTAAAAGGGTCATATAATCCAAATGAATTAAATAATTTCTCTTTAAAATTAGAGGGAGAACTTTCCTCAACGGGAAAACTTCCAACAACAGTTGATTTCATTTTTTATTACCGGTATCTAATTTTCTGATTTTTTCAACTTCTTCTTCGTCAATTGGCAATTCAACAACTGAAGTTCCATGGCAAGGTTTAGTATAAGGTAAAAATACAGTTCCCTTTTCATGATCAAAACCAATTGGTATCGGAGGGATTCCAATTACTCTAACACCCAATACCTGGTCTCCAGGTTTGATATATACAATATCATCAGCTTTGAATCTGATAATCATTGCACAGTCTTTAAAACCTGCTTTAGAAGCATGAATCTCATAGTTATCAGATTGTTGTAAGTAAGTATCTAAACAGAATGACATTTTATTCGAACTCCTTTATTGCTTTGTCGAATTTAACTTTAATTGGTGAAGGATTATGGAATGCTCTTACGGCTGCAATTTTAGCGTTGCATCCGCTTTCTTCAATCATATTGACAAACTCTTCAACTTCATCCGCATCCCTTGAAAAGACAAGTGCTAATGATTTGCATTGCAAGATTTGTTCAAATGTTACGAAAAATGATGCTGCCGCATCTTTGTGAACAAAACCGACTAATAAATCAAAATCACCTTCGTTAATGTCACCCAAAGTTCTTTCTAAATCAACTAAGTTGAGTTTGTATAAACCTTCAGGGTCAGATATTTTAACTAATTTGGATGCTGCAGGATTTGCAGCTATTGTTACATCATAGCCCATTTTTGTTAGTTTATTAAAAACATAAACTGCCATAGGAGTTTGAGATGGAGTTTCAGGACATCCAAGTAAAACTAAAGCTTTCATAATATTACCTCTTTATGATCTGGTTTTTAGCGATACTACATTCGCTAAAATCAATGCACCAATAAATATGAATGTTAAGAGCGCCATACCGTTGATTGTTCTGTTAAATACAAACATACCAATTATAGATTGTGCGCAGAATGCTGCTAATGCCCCAGTTAACAATACTTCTCTTCCAAGGTACTTCTTATTATTTTTCTCTCTTCTTTCCCTGTAGATGGTTAAAATTTTAAAACCAATAAGAATTGTACCGAGAACGAACACCATTAACCCTGCAAGACCTAAATATCCAAAGTCAAATCCGTAACCGAATATACCAGGAAGCATATAATCGATTGTATCCTTTTGGTTTACAAGTATACCGAAAAACATTGGGAACGGTAGACCAAAGAATAAAACCAGTTGCATTGGCAACGTAATATAACCTTCAGCAAATGCAGTCCCTTCAGCTCCCCAATAGGAAGCATTGGCACTATGTCCTATTAACTGAATGTTATTTAATACAGTTTTAATACTGGATAAGGAATACTGTTCAATCCTACCTAACCTTAAAAGTGGAGAGAAAATTGTCATTCCAGACACTCTTGCAAGAGCTTCCAAGGATATGAATCCTACAACTGCAGCTCCTAAAAACATTAAAATTCTTCTACCGGTCAATATGGATTTTTCTCTGAAAGATTTAGATATAATCATGTATCCTATGAACAAACCTAAAAGCCATAATATTAAAAATGATCTGTGCATTAAACCACCGAATAGGGTGATACCTGCAATAAATATAATTACAAATCTTCTAAGTGGCCTTATATCCACACCCGATTCCTTCATCACTTTCAGCGATGCTAAAGCAGTCACCGCACCTAAAAGTGCAATCGGACCAAAAGGGTGGGTAAATTCCGCTTGACTTGAAGATATTACCAAAAGAAAAATATCCGCACCAAAAATAAATGTGAAACCTCCTATAATGAACAGAGATAAGAAAGTTACAACACTTAATGATAACGGAATCAAGTTAAGGCAGAATACTAATGTTACAAATAACATTAATCCTACTTCTACAATTAATTGTAAATGATTCTGAGCAATTAATAACATATTTCAATCACAATAAAGTTTATTTTTAAAGTGGACTGACCGGGATTTGAACCCGGGGCCTCCGCCATGCCAAGGCGACGATCTACCATCTGAGCTACCAGCCCAAAAAAATTAAAATCAAATATCAATAATAATATTTGAAAGTAATAATATATAACTATTTTCCATTTTTTGCCAAATCATATAAATTATCAATAATGACCTGGAACAAATCATCGGTTTTCATGTCAATAGGTTCATGAGGATTTACAATGAAATCAAGCGCTTTGTTAATTACATCATCAGTATCAATAGACCTGTACATTAAACCATGATTAATGTAATACTGATCCACAGATAGAGTTTCTCCAGGATAACATGAGATAACTGGAGTTTGTAATATTGCAGCCTCCCTGTTCATTGTTCCACCTGCACCAATAACCAAATCACATTTTTTAATCAAACTGGATGTGTCGACTGGAGGTTTTAATATTGAAACATTGTCAATACCTTCGAAAATCTCTGCCTGTTCTTTAAATCTTGGAAGAACTAAAATATTTGCAACATTTTTTAATTCATCGACGATTGGAGAGAGAACAGATTTTCTGCAGTCAGTATCCAAATATGATGCAAGTGAAGGTTCAGGCCTCATTAGAATTGTTTTCGGATGTTTTAAATCTAAGTTCAAGTCATTGAAAACATTATCATTATATTCAAAGCTTTTAAAATGCATTATTTCAGAGGTTCCATTATAAGAAATGATTGTATTTGGATCTGCTCCGAATTTCATTAATTTCCACATATCTATAATTCTTGGAGTTATAATTCTATCACATAAAGGTAGAGTTAACTTATTTGCTGCAAGAGCATGTTCGTTGTCTAAAACGTACAAACTTGGGATCCCTAGACCAAAAGAAATTCTAGGAAGCTCAATAGAATGCTTGCTAAGGGCAACATCCACCTTTTCATCATTAATAATATCAACAAGATTATAAACTCTTGATGTACTTTCTCTTAGCTTATCATACAAACTGACTCCATGTTTTCCAACTGATATGAAGTCAATATCATACATTTCCATTAATTTATGGATATCCCCGAACTGTCTTGCAGTAACAATAACATCCTCACCTTCGGCTTCCAGATACTTGATGACATCTTTAAAAAACCTTACATGAGGTGCATTTGAAATATCAATCCACACTTTCATGAAACCGCCTCAAACTATTTATAAGCTGTTTTTCTTATCTGAAATAACTTGAATAATCTCTTCCAATCCTTCACCATCTTTCAGATTAGATGCAATTACTTGAACATTAGGATTTAATTTTTTAGCATCAGCAACCATCTTGTCAATATCTGCACCAACAGCATCAGCAAGGTCGATTTTGTTGATGACAATAACATCTGATGTTTGGAAAATAATTGGGTGTTTTTCTACAGTATCATCACCTTCAGTAACACTGACAACTACTATCCTCATATGTGAACCTAATTCAAAATCAACAGGACAAATCAAGTTACCTACATTTTCAATAATTATCATGTCCAAATCATCCAATGGCAAATGATGAAGTCCATGATGGACCAAATGTGCATCTAAATGACATTCTTTGCCTGTGTTTAATCCTTCTACAGGAACATTGTGGGATTTGATACGTTCTGCATCGAATTTGGAGATTACATCTCCTGCAAGAACGCCTATATTATAATCAGTATTATCTATAATTTCTTCTATTAATGTTGTTTTTCCAGAGCCTATTGCTCCTACAAAATCAACACAGAAAATTCCTTTTTCTTCCAAGTGTTTTAAGTTTTTATCCGCTAATCTTTTATTAGCATCCATAATATTTTTTGCTACTTCAACATCTGCTACTTGGTGCATTTTTTCACCTCATTAATTATCATCTGGTTTTTCTATAACAATATTTTTAACAATTATATCTCTTCCATTAAGGATTTCAACAGATAAGCTATCACATTTAGGGCATCTTACAATCGGTGCATAATGATCTTTATCGTCTAGAATAGCATCCCCATGGAATTCGCATTCTGAACATTTTACCTCTACAGGAATCTCTTCAAAAAGAATTTCCGCATCTTCAACAATGGTATTTTCAACAAGAACGCCTAAAATAAATTTTAACTGTTCCGGATTTACCATTGCCAGTCTACCAAGTTCAATGGTTACCTCATTTACCTCAGTTGCATTATTGGCTTCAGCAGTATCTATAACTGCATTAATAATGCCCTGAGCCATGGATAATTCATGCATTTTATTTCTCCTCTAACAAATATTAATACTATAATTTTGATTTTATATATTAATAAAGCTATTTAATATTTGAGTATTACTTGGGTAATAACTGAAATTTGGAAAAAAATAATTCAATGTTGCAATTAACAACACTTAAATATTATTCATATTAGAATAATTAATAGGAGACATATCATGAACTACAAATCAAAATTCGGTTTTGGTTGTATGAGACTGCCCCAAACCGATGAAAATAACCCTACATCCATAGACCAGGAATTATTTAACGAAATGGTAGACATTTATATGGAAAAAGGCTTCAACTACTTTGACACTTCATATGCGTATCATGGAGGAGCAAGTGAAACCGCTATGAGAAAAGCTATAGTTGAAAGATATCCACGTGAATCTTACCAAATCTGCGATAAAATGCCTACATGGGCATTAACATCCGAAAAAGACAATGAAAAGTTTGTCAATGAAATGCTTGAAAGATTGGGTATCGACTACTTTGATGTGTTTTTCATACACAACATTAATACTCCATGGCTTAAACTTGCTGAAGAACATAATACTTTTGAATACATAAAAAAGATGAAAGAAGATGGAATAGCTAAAAAAATTGGTTTCAGTTTCCATGAGAAGTCAGCACTACTTAAAGAAGTTTTAGACAAATATGCAGACCTTTTTGATATTGTCCAACTGGAATTGAACTATCTTGATTGGGAAGATCCGTCTATCGAATCCCATAAATGCTATGATTTATGTGTCGAGCATGGACTGGACGTCTATGTTATGGAACCCTTGAAAGGAGGAGTCATTGTTAATCCTTCTGAAGAAATTAAAAAAGATTTTGAAGAATTTAACCCTGACAAGTCAATAGCCAGTTTAGCAATAAGATTTTGTGCTTCCCTTGAACATGTGAAAATGGTTTTATGCGGCATGAGCAAAATGGAAGACATGCTGGACAATTGTGACACCTTTGAAAATTTTGAGGTCTTAAGCGATGCAGAAAGCGAATTTTTAGAAAAAATGGCTCAAAAACTTGCAGACAGTGTTGCAGTACCATGCAGTGAATGCGGATACTGCATAAAAGCATGCCCTGAAATGATTCCAATTCCGGAATACTTCCACTTATACAACACCAGCAAAAATCAGCCGGAATCCAACATTTACAGATTGTATTACGACAAATTAGGTGATGAAAAAGTTCCTGCCGATGAATGCACATACTGCAGCACATGTATTGAACACTGCACACAAAAAATAGATATTCCTGAAGAATTAGAAAAAGTATGTGAACACTTTGAAAATGGGTTTTCACCTTACGGATAATTAAGCAACCCTCATTTTCAATTCATTAACCATTTCACCATTTTTATTTATTTTTGAAGCTTTTTTATAATATTCCACTGCCTTGGAAAAAATTCCGGAGCTGTAATAAATTAAACCCAGTAACGCTAATGCATCTGCATTTTTATCGTCAAAGTTTATGATTTTTTCCAATATTTCACTGGAGGTTTCCAAATCTCCCTGAACATACAAATCATATGCCTCCTCATACATCACATCAATATCATCAAGAGATTCAAATTCAACCTCAGCTTCATTGCTTTCGGGTTTTGCAGAGAGCAAAACATCCAATTCATTAGCCATTTCATTTGTTCTGTCTAACGACAAAGCTTTTTTAACAAAATAAAGTGATATGTCTTTTTGTTCTTGATTATATAATATTTGAGCCATTAATGCTAATGAATCTACATGCTTTTTATCAACCGCCAGAATACTGTTGAGAACATCTTTTGAAGCGGAATAATCATTTTCATTAAACAAATCCAATGCCTCACCAAACATCACTTCAACATCATCCACATCATTCTTTTCAACCGTTTCTTCGATTATCTCCTTTTGAACATCAGCATTCTTGGAAATTAATTTGCACATGTATGAGAGAATGTATTTTGTCGCATTTTTATGAAGCGGCTTATTATCATTGCCGCATTTTGGCGAATAGATGCAAGCAGGACATCCGCTCTTACAGGTGCAGTTTTCAAGCAAATCAATTGTGGACTTGAGCAAATCTACAAAAACATCCACTGCCTTTTCTGTAATTCCTATTCCACCTTCATAACCATCATAAATAAATATTGTAGCTTCCTGAGT
>NZ_JBGULU010000056.1:0-5757 GCF_045116495.1 Methanobrevibacter sp.
TTTCCATCACTAACTACTGATTCATTGGAATATGCATTTCCGATTTTAACAGATATTATGCCTGTAGCCTTCTTATCCAAATCAACATTAACGATTACATCTTCACCATATGTTACATTTTTAATATCTGCAGTTAATTCTGGATCTTTTGGTTGAGATTTGTCAATTGCTACAATTCTATTTCCACTAATAGTGTAAATAACACCATTTGAATCCATTACTGGTGAAGCTGAAACAGACTGATTGAGGTTTTCTTTCCACAGGAGATTTCCTTCAACATCTATTGCATAAAACATTCCACTATCTGATCCCACATATAATTTTTCATCCTGTCCGACCAATAATCTGGATGAAATAGGCTCTTTGAAATCATAAATCAATGCTTCTTCACCTGTTGAATATTCGAACAATTTTCCTTCTCGGTTAATGGAAAATATTTCTCCGTTTGGGCCAAGAGACAGGTAATTTCCAGCGGTTCCAGTTATTGCAATATTAGTTATATTAGTTCCATGTACATCATAACTTCTTACATGACCTTTGGAAATAATATATGATATATTTCCAAGCCCTACAACAGGATTGGAATCGGAAACAACATTAGGATTAAATATTACTGATTTAGAAGATACATCAATACCCATTAAACTATTTTGAGTTGTCAATATGATTGTATTATCATCAACCAATACCGGAGATGATGTTATACTGTAATTACCAATACCAATTGAAACCGGCGCAGAGCTTGTTTGCCAAATTTTATACGGAACAACTACAACATTAGTATCTTGATAACCATAATATTCACCGGAGATGTAAACATTAGCATTTTCATCAACTATTGGAGCGAAAGAACTTGATCCTTGATGGATATTATTGGAATATTGCTCTCCAGTTGTCTGATTGATGAAGTAAAGCTTATCTCCAGATTTTGGAGCTAAAATGACATCACGACCAATGGCAATTCCTGAGAAATTATTTCCGGCATCCTGTGAGTTGAAAATCCAATTGGTACTACCATCATTAGGATTTATGGAATAAATTCCATCGGTAGCGACTACATATATTCTGCCCTCACTGTCTATTGCCATATTGCCTATTATGGTTCCGTCAATGTCCTTAACCCATTTGACATTACCGTTAGCTTCACTTGAGTAAGGAGATTTCTCTGTGTTTTTAACATCATACCCCTGATTTGGCCATTGAGGAGTTCCCCAAGCAGATACTGTAAATGACTTGCTTGCTGAAGCACTCAAGAAGTTAGTGTCCCCACCATAATTGGCAGAAATCGTATATTGACCAATAGCCAAATCTTCGAAAGCCCGTGTAAACAGTCCGGTTCTTGGAATCTGTGGATTTTCAGTTCCACTAGGAGTATTCAATTCTATTGTGCCTGTTGTACCTCTTGTAATTATGATTTGAACATTTAAAACCTGTCCTTCCTTAATATCTACAGCATTAATTGTTATGTCAGACATTGCCTTTGCAATATTGAATGTTATTGTAGTTTCTTTTGGTTTATAGTTATTATCTCCAGAATATTTAATCAATGCTTGTTTATTGTTGCCTGCAGTTAAATCTGAAAGGTTTAAACTTGCATTACCGTTATTTACATTTGAAGTTGTATTTTTACCATCGACAATGACGGTCACACTACCTGATGCATCATCGTTTAAAGTTACTGTAAATTCCGCATCCTGACCATATGTAACGCTTGAAACGGCAACATTCAAATCAGGAGTTAATCTTGCAACATCAAGTTGTGTTGTGTTTTGACTGCTTAAATATTTTGCATCACCGTTATATGTTGCCACAATATCATAAAGGCCTCTTGAAATGCTTCTTATTATATATGTCGCTTTTCCTCCAGAAATTGTAACATTTTCCTTATTGCCATTTATATCCACAGTAACAGTTCCTGAAGCATCTGAATTAACATTGAATGTTAAAGTTACATCCTGATTAACTACAATATTGCTGTTTGATATTGTAATTGTTGAGTTGTGTTTTTTAACCTTGAAATTGGCTGATGCATTACCTGAACGATAGTTTGCATCTCCAGAATAGGTTGCTTCAACAGTATAATCATTTGCCTGGAGATTGGCTATGATGAATTCTGCCCTGCCGGATGAAATGGCTTTTGAATCTGTTTTATCGCCCACTTTAATTGAAATTTGACCAGTTGCATCACCGGCATTTACAGCGATACTGGCTGAATTCGGATAATATACATCATCAGCATCAATTGTCAGCTGAGGGGTTGCCTTTTCAATCTTGAATAATTTAGTTATAGAATACAGATTGTATTTGGCATCTCCACTGTAAGTCAAATTAATCAAATACTCCCCTGCATTCAATTTAGGAATTGTAAGGGATTTGTTGAAATCATAATCATCACCATGTATCTTAAGTGAAAATTTGCTTGCATCCACATCACCAGGTACAGTTATATTAATTACAACAGGGTTGCCGTAGGTATTGTTTTCAACAGCTATTTCAATATCCGGATTAACCAGACTCCAAACAAAGTCAATTGTTGATTGCACATCATCATCATATTTAACTGTGAGTGAACCGGAATCATAGCTTTTCAATGTGTATTCCAGACTTGCCATTCCTTTTATGACATTTATTTTTTGTGTATTGGCCACACCATTGTTTGCAACAACATCCAAATCAAAGTCAGGCAATTTGGATGCATCTACAAATGATGAGTTGCCCTCTCTATCAATGGCATTATACAAATCAATTGAAACCAATGCGTTTTGATCATATGCCAATTTAGTGGCATTGGCAGTCATGTTTAAAACTATCCAGTTATCGCATGCACTTTGATAAACTGCAGGAGCAGCATCAATGTTTTCTAAAGTATTTCCCCACCAGTTTCCATTTAGATTTTTATAGGCCTTTAGATTGTTTGCTGTTGATGCTGAAAATACAACATGATTATTGTTTGCAAAGGAATTGTTTAAGATTATTGAGTTTGAAACAAAAACAGATGTTGAACCTCCAGCAGAATAAATCACAGCAGCCCTTGTGCCTAAATTAATATTATTCACAAATAAACATTGGTCAACATTTAATGTAGCTGACTCTTCAATCTTTATACAGGATGCATGATCACTAGTACCTCCAACAGAATTAGAAATAAATTTTGTATTTGTTATTGTTATAGGCTTAGTACTTGCTCCAAAATAAACACAACCCCATTTTACTTTGTTATTTTCAAAGATTGAATCAGTTACAGTTCCCTTTATACCTGATTTGGTATTGACCGTTCTAATTAATGAATCCGCACTGGAATAAGAAGCAATATTGTTTGTAAAAGTACAGTTATCGATTAAAAATTCATCGGATTTTATCAAAGTAACGTAAACACTTGCCTTATTGTTGTTTGTGAATTTAGAGTTATATACTGCAACATTTGGTGCTTCAATTAAAACCATAGCAGTATTTCCAGATGGTGAAATTTGATTAAATGTACAGTTATCAATTGTTAAATAACCGCTGGTCTGCTCTATTATTCTTTTATTTTTATATGTATTACTAGCCATCATTACAATATTGTCAAAGGTTATTCCGCTTAAGCTTAAATCAGACTTATTTGTTACAGTGAATATATTTTTTATTTCCAATGCAATGTTGCCTGAGAACTTGACATTATTTTCACCTGCAATGGTCAAGTTATAATCAACAGTGAGGTTGGCCTCATTGAAGGTACCATCCATTATTACAATATTTCCTTTTGTGCGTGCAAGTTCAACTGCTTTGGTCATAGTCTTTACAGGTGAGGCTCTGGTCGATCCATTGTTTGCATCATTACCTGAATTTTGTGAGACATAAACATATTCTTTAGGAACACCTACCAAAATCTCATTACTTACACTATTCGATATACATGGAGCAGCATAAACATGACAAGTTTCACCATCTTTTAGTTTTAATGAAAATGTTCTGCCTATAACTGTCATGTTATATGCACCATCAACATAAATATCATAAGGAGTTGTATCTAAAATATCAGTTTCAAAGGAATTCGGGTTTTTCAACTCTGCATCAATATCTATAACTACATTGTCCCCTACCTTTTCATTAGCTAGGAGCCTTAATTTCTTGAATTCAAAAGAGTTATTTAAATAATAATTGTCACGGATTTCCACATATGAACTGGTAGCAACTCTAACATCCAATACATCGCCTACACGAGTATGGTTAATGAATCTGTTACCAACTATAATTACATCTGGGGTACCCATCTGTAAACCCCCATTAATGGCACAAATGGCAGTACCAATAGAAGCACTATTTTTAATGAATGTAGTATTTCTTACATCAAGCAATCCTTGATCCATAATGGATATTGCACCACCTCTACCAGTACCAGTAGTAGACAGTTCATCTAAACCCCAACATAAATTCTGATTATCCTTAAAAAGAGAATCTCTTATAGTAATGTATGGAGCATGTAAATATTTACAAGCACCTATTGCACCACCACCGTTATTAGTAGTACAGTTATTACCAATGAAGTTAGTATTATATATCTGCAGGTAACTATAGGTATATAGTGCACCACCATTCCAACCTGCAAGATTGTCTATAAAATCGGAATCATATATTGTTGTATTAGCACCACCGTGGGTGTGTATTGCACCAGCCCACCAGAAAGCACTATTCTTATAAAAAGTACTGTTATTGACAACAAGTATACCACAGTTATTAATACAACCAGGTTCAGTTCTTGCATAATTACCTTCAAAGTATGAATCGGTAACATTCATACGGGCAAGTACACATGTACCTGTAGGGTCATCCTTAGGATTGTATACACTTAAACAACCAAAATCAGTAGTACAGTTAATAAAAGTACAGTTGGTTACGATTGCATCTCCAGTCTTAATATGCAATATGGATGAATGTCCCAAATTGGTGGATATGTTTGTAAAATAACAGTTTTCAAAATAATTAATTGAATTACCGCCCATCTGAAGGAACACACCATCCGGCGAGTAACGTGTTCCTATCCATTTGAACAGCACATTCCTTACGGTTATTCCAACACCGTTATTATCCGGAACCAGCATAGCAGTATATGTGATATTTCCAGGATTAGGTGATGTATCGCCGATATATGCTCCTGAAGCTCCAATAATAGTCACATTGTTATTGAATAATATCTGATTGGAACTGTCACTAGGATCCATCGGATAATAATTAGTGTTTTCCTTTAATTTCAATACATAATTCTTATCATTTAGGGAAGAGTAATATTGTAAATCCTCCCAGTTTTCAACCACAATCTCATCTGAAGTTTCACCAACAGCAGTATCTTCAGATGGAGATTTCAATAAATTTTGATTTGAATAATCTTGAGTTAAATCAACAGACATACTATCAGTTGTTTGATTTAAATCAACATCATTCGTATTTTCTGCCATAACACTACCCATAGAGAATAACAAAATTAATAGTGCTATAACTACCAGTTTATATTTTTCCAATTATATGACCTCAACAAGATAATTTCTTATTAAATAATCTATAATTAAAACTATATAAATATTTCAAATATATTTGAAAAAAAGTTATTTAAAACTTAATAAGAATAATTTTAAAAATTAAAAAATATCTTTGATTATTAAAAAAAAGAGCACTGTATTATAATACAATTCGAAAAAAAGAAAAAAAGTTAGTGAGAAATTAAATTCCCACTATTTGAATGTTAATTTTACTTTTTTGTTTGCTTCTTTGTAAGTACCG
>NZ_JBGULU010000057.1:0-18023 GCF_045116495.1 Methanobrevibacter sp.
CTTAAGAATACCCAAATCGCTCGCTTTAGGCACAGTGATTGTTTTTGTTGCATCATTGTTGGATTTATCCCAATCATATTCATTTCCAGTTACTGAAGCTTTATTTTCAATAACACCAGTGACATTTGGTGAGCATGTGATTTTTAATGAAACACTGCTTCCTTTATTTAGAGTTCCAATAGTCCATTTTCCAGTGTTACTGTCGTAATTTCCATTACTTTTAATGAATTTTAGTGATTTTGGAAGAATATCGCTTACAACTACACCAGTAGCTGTATTAGGACCGTTATTTTTTACTGTTATTGTCCATTGAATTGTTTCATCTAAATTAGGATTTGTATTGTTTACAGTTTTTGTGACCTGCAAGTCTGCTGCAGGCTTTACAGTTACTGATGCATCAGCCCTATTGTTAGCAGGATTTTGATCATATTCATTACCTTTTACACTGGCCACATTAACAAAAGAACCAGTGACATTAGCTCTTGAATAGATTTTAACACTAACACTGCCGCCAACAGCCAAATTACCAACCTCAACAACACCATCACTGTAAGGTCTAGAGGAATTCAAATAAACAAAACCTCTCGGCAAAGTATCCGAAATCCTAACACCACTAGCAGCATCCGGACCAAAATTAGTAACAGTCAAAGTCCAGCAGACAATGTCAGTATAGTTAACAACACCAGGACTAACAGTCTTTACAATACCCAAATCAGATGCAGGCTTAACTGTAACTGTCCTTGTAGCATTGTTGTTAGTCTTATCCCAATCAAATTCATTTCCAGTAACAGAAACAATGTTTTTAATTGAACCTGTTGCATTGACTTTTGAAATGATGTTTAAATTGACACTGCTTCCTTTGTTCAGGGTTCCAATATTCCATTTTCCAGTGTTGCGATTGTATTTTCTGGATGAGTCGTCACTAACCCAAACTAAAGATTCAGGAAGTAAATCACTGACAGTTACGCCAGTAGCAGTATCCGGACCGTTATTTTTAACTGTTATTGTCCATTTTACCATTTCATGGAGATTGACAACAGACATATTGGAAATTTTTGTTACCTGCAAGTCTGCTGCAGGCTTTACAGTTACTGATGCATCAGCCCTATCGTTAGCAGGATTTTGATCATATTCATTACCTTTTACACTGGCCACATTAACAAAAGTGCCGGTAATATCCGCTCTCGAATAGATTTTAACACTAACACTGCCACCAACAGCCAAATTACCAACCTCAACAACACCATTACTGTACAGCATAGTAGAATTTAAATAAACAAAACCACTCGGCAAAATATCCGAAATCCTAACACCACTAGCAGCATCCGGACCATAATTAGTAACAGTCAAAGTCCAGCAGACAACATCCCTATAATTAACAACACCCGGACTAACAGTCTTTACAATACCTAAATCAGATGCAGGTTTGACATTAACAGTTTTACTTGCATCATTGTTGGATTTATCCCAATCATATTCATTTCCAGTAACAGAAACTATGTTTTCAATAACTCCTGTGGCATTTACTTTGCAAACAATGTTTAATTTTACGCTACTTCCTTTGTTTAATGTTCCGATATTCCATTTTCCAGTATTGTGATTGTATTTTCCAGAGGAATCATCACTAATCCAGATTAATGATTTAGGAAGCATATCGGTTGCAACTACACCAGTAGCGGTATCCGGACCATTGTTTGATACTGTTATTGTCCATTTTACTGAATCATGGAGATTTACAGCAGATACATTAACCTCCTTAACAACAGCCAAATCGGCCGCAGGATCAACACTGATGTCTGACTGGTCATAATTATTTGTTAGTTTGTAGTCATATTCTTTTGCAGTGATGTTTACATTATTTGTAATTTTGCCTGTCTTTTTTACTTTAGTCATGATTTTAACGACAAATGTTTCGCCGACTTTTAATGAATCTAATCTCAAAACGCCTGTCTGAGGATTATATTTGCCGTTAGTGTTGTCTTCAATCCATTCCAAACCATTAGGTAATACATCCCTTACAACCACACTAGTAGCGTTACTTGGACCGTTATTTTTAATGTTTAATGTCCAGACTACCAGGTCATTGTAATTTACATCATCAGAGCTGACTGATTTTTTAACTTCATCATCAACCTGAGCTGTGACAACGAATGATGTTGCATTGGTAATTGCTTTATAATATGTATCTTCATAGTGTTTTGCAGTAACGTAATATTTTCCAACTTTTAAATTGTTTAAGCTGACTTTCACTTCACCGAATGTATCGGAATTTAATGTATTGTTGTAAACTACAGTTCCGTCCTGATGAACGACAGTCAACAAGATTTTCATGTTGTATTCACGGTCATCCTGGTAGAGATGTCCGCTTGTTGTTGCACCAGAAACTGGAATTTCACCATCGATTTCTATCAAATTGTTATTTGCAGCATTATAAATTGCATTTGAAACAGCCAAATTGCCGTATTTTCCAATATTATTTCCACCATGGATAATTGAACCGGTAATTTCGGTCTGGCCATAATAAATATCATGGGCATATACTGGCAACGCATAAACCCAAGCCTGGTTTTGATAAAATGTATTGCGTGTTAATTTTAACTGGTTTCCAAATTTATCATAGTAAATTGCACTTCCATTTCTAGCAGTATTGTAATAAAACTCATTGTTTTCAATGAAAGCACGGGTACTATTAATATAAATTGCACCGCCCAGGCCATCGTTTAATTTATTGGCATCAGGGATAGCTTCATTATATCTGAATGAAGAACCTTTGATTGTAGTGGATTTACCATTGATGAATACAGCACCACCATCAACATTAGCAACATTCCTGTTGAATTTTGAATTTTCGATATTGACGGTTTCGGCATTGATATTTATAGCTCCCCCGTCTTCTGAAGCGTTGTTATTGTTAAAATTGCAATTGTTAATCATGATATTCTGACTTAACAGCTGCACTGCACCTCCTAAAGGAGCATCATTTCCTTCAAAATTACAATTTTCAATTTTTAAGTTTCCTGCAATATAATTGAAACCGTTTGATAAAGCACCACCATAATACTTAGCAGTGTTATTTATGAATGTACAGTTTTTAATTAATCCGGAACCGTGATATGTTAAAGCACCACCCTGTGCTGCTGAATTATTGACGAACAAACAATTTTCATATATTATTCCATCACGAACACAGCCCGCACCGCCGTGTGCCCTTTCGGTTGTAGGTTTTACATAGTTATTGTAAAATTTACAATTATAGATGTAGCCATAGGATACATCATCATCCAAACCAATTTGAATTGCACCTCCATATCCGGTTGAAGATCCGTTATACACTTTATTTGATTCAAATGTACAGTTAATTAAACGGGTATTGTTTCCGTATGCTGAAATAGCCGCAGCGGTTCTTTGAGCATGGTTATTAATAAATTTACAATTTTCTATCAACAGATTTACCGCCGAGTAATTATTGTATATTGTTCCGATTCCACTGCCCTGATATGCATTTCCATTTTCGAAAATACAGTTCGTTACTTTGACATTCTTATTGTTGATAAAGATTGCTCCGCCTGACCCTTCATGATATGCATTCTTGAAATGCAGATTATTGAAAGAGGAACCACCTCCACCAGTACCAACAGTGAATATATGAGTTAGTCCTTTTGCATTCAATATAGCCGTAGAATCGGCAGTTATTTTTAATTTCTTATTTAAACTAATCTGATCAAATTCTTTCTGAGCATAATATGTTCCGCTTAATTTGATTGTATCCCCATCATTTGCATCTTCAATCGCCGCTCGAATGCTTTCAAATGTATGCTTTTCCGGAGTGATTGTTGCACCCAAAATTTCCTCGTTCTGACTAGCACTTAAAGATCCGTAACTTTCAACATTCGTATTCAATATATTTTCTTGAGAATTTTCTAGCTTATCTTCAATATTTAATTCACTTGTAATTCCATCTACACTCTGATTTAAATCATGAGCACATACATCGTCAATATTAACTCCCGCAGAAGTAAATATTATCACAACGAATAGCAGTGAAATTATCAAGTGTTTGCTAATAGATATTTTTTGACTATTTTTAAACATTTTCAAATCACCTTTTTGAGGACGATTATTGACTATTAATTAGCAAAAAACTATTAACTAGCAATTAAACTTTTTATTTCAGTTAGATTTTAAAAATAATAAATCTTTGATAATAAATTTAATAATAAAAGGAAATTTTATAGGATAAAACTTTTTTAGCCACCTAACACATGATATTTTAACCGAATATCATGCCCAAAATTACTCAATTATTACAATTTAATACGTCGAAATAAATTTTTATAAAACTCTATTAAATTAAACTTAAAATAAAAGATAATCTTTTTAAATCCTCTAAAAAGAAATTAAACATTAAAATATTTAAATATATGCTTTAAACTAATTTTAAATCTTTAAATTCAAAAAATATGCTATTTTATCGGGAATATTGAAATCATAATGTAAAAAAATATTTTAGTTAGGAAGTTAATACTAAATATTAATCAAAGGTTAGGTAAAAGAAAGATGAAAAAACAAATCGCAATACTATTATTGGCCATACTAATTGTCGCTCCGTTAGTTCAAGATGTGACTGCATCCAAAACTGTTTTCATAACTGCAGACAATATCATAGGCCATGACGAAGATATTAAAATGTTAAACTCCATTAAGAGTTACATAGAAGAAATAAGTGGAGGCGAACTTCAGGTAATCGTAGATAATCAAGCTCCGGCACCGGGTGAAGGGTACCGGGCAATACAGGTGACAAGTGACATAAGCATAGGGCTTGCCGCAGCAGATTCAGGAAATTACTTACAATTAGGTCAATCATCTGCAAATTCAAACAAACAATTTATTTTAGTTAATACAGGTGATTATGATTTGGACAATCACAGTAATTACCTTAGAAGAGCATGGGATGACAATTATTCCAATGAAAGCTTTATAGGAATGCGCGATCCAGGAACATTTCTTAAAAATTCAGGAATATATTATGTCCAACCATTAAAAGAATTCCCAAACAATGGTAAAGACGGATGTCTTAACAGATATGATGAAGAAATGAATAAACAAATCGCACAGGAAATTGTAAACATTGCAAATGAGCATTCAAACGATACAAAGATTTTAAGCGATAATTTAATAGTTACAAATAAAATATCTCCTGCAGTAATGGCAAGCGCAAGCAAAGAACTGGTAAGCAGTAACGATACTGAAATGAAAGGAACTTACGGAAACTATTCCGCACCTCAACTGTTATACGAAACAAGTTCCTACTTAAACGGAAACGGATTGGATATCCCAAAATCCTTTGATGCACCAAAAAATCCTATGGGAATTTCATTTTTGGTAAGAGATTCATATTCTGTTTATGATTACATGAAAATGGCTGGAATTGTTAGAAACTATATGGATGCGAACGGTCAGGCCCCGGATTCAATTGAATACGAAGGTGCACACATCAGCTATTACGATTTAGTTTATAACTTTGCAAAAATAACTCAGAATCATACAGACACCAAACATATGGGCTTTGATCAGGAATATAAATTCGATAGAGTTAACGATTCAATACTGCTACATGTATTCCCATTTGTTTTAATATTATTTGTATTATTCGTAGCATATTTAGGATATAAAAAGATTCGAAGACGTTAAAAATAAATTTACACATTAATAAATTAATAGGGGAAAATTATGAAAAGATATATTGCAGAATTAATAGGAACAATGGTACTTGTCCTATTCGGTTGTGGAAGTGCTGCCATAGCTGGGTCAGTATTAGGCAATCTGGGAATTGCATTAGCATTCGGTTTATCAATCGTGGCTATGGCATATGTTATTGGAGACATCTCAGGATGTCACATCAACCCTGCTGTTTCAATCGGTATGTGGATTGATGGAAGAATGGATGTAAAAGACTTGATAATGTATATTGTATTCCAATGTATTGGAGCCATAATCGGTATTGGAATCTTAGCAGTCATTATTAACTCCTCTGCGCATCTTGGAGGATATACCATGACTGGATTGGGTCAAAATGGATTTGGCGCCGCATCAGCTGTTGGCCTTAATGCAATCGGAGCCATTATTGTTGAAATTATCTTAACCTTTGTATTTGTATTTACAGTACTTGGAGTTACTAAAAAAGCAGAAACCGGAGCTGTTGCAGGCATTGTAATGGGTTTGACCTTCACATTAGTACATATCATAGGCATTCCTTTAACAGGGACTTCAGTTAACCCGGCAAGAAGCTTAGCGCCTGCATTATTCATGGGAGGGCAAGCATTAAACCAAGTTTGGGTATTTATCCTAGCTCCAATTGTCGGTGCAATCATTGCAGGATACCTATACAAAGTATTGATGTCAGAGGATATCTAAATCCTCTAAATTTTTCTTTTTTTAAATTTTAATACTTCCAATGTAAATATAACCTTTTAATTTTTGAAAATCAGTTTTAACATAAAACTGAAATGTATTCTCATTTTCAACATACAAATGAGATAATGCAATACCAACGTCGATAGAATTCCATTTTTTAACAAATTGTCTTTTTATAATATTCTGTTTTTGCTGATATACATCAAAACCGTCGTCATTATGCTTGAAATACCATGGCTGCATATTGATGGCTGAAGGGGCAAGCTGTGCTGGAATTAACCTTTCATCTTCAAAGTCAGATATTTCATTTAGTTTTTTTCTTTTGAAGCTGGAAATGTCCCTTGTCATGTCATTTGACTTTCCAAAGGATATGCAAATGATAAATTCAGAGTCTTTTTCTTTTAGTGATGCCATTCCCACCCAACAATTACCGATTCCAATACTTTGCATATGCAGACAGACCTGTTGGAAAACAAACCCTAGATTAACCCTATTAATAGGATTATCCTCACAAAACAACGCTAAATAATATGGCGCTCTCCATCGGGTTTTAATATTGACTTCATTTTTCTTAAAAATTTCATATCTATACTTGAAACTATTATCAAGAAGTTCAGCATCAGCTATGATATTTTCAATCACATTAACATCTATTTCCTCATCCAAATAATCACGACAAGATTTTCTGGTATATATCTGACTGGCCAAATTCATGAATAATCACCTTTTACATAATTATATTTTGACATTCAATTAATTAAAATTTAAATAATATCTCAAAGATACATTATCATAAGGTGAATATATGAAAATTGTTATTGCAATTGGAGGATCAATTTTACTCAAAGAATATGATTGTAAGAAATTCCAAGAATACAGCGCTATTTTGAAAGACCTGACAAAAGAACATGAAATATTTGTTGTTGTAGGTGGTGGAAAACCTGCAAGAGAATATATTAGTGTTGTTCGTGACCTTGGAGCTGGAGAAGCGCAATGCGATGATATTGGAATTGAAGTAACCAGAATTAATGCAAAATTAATGCTATCAGCACTTGGTGATGCAGCATATCAAAGAGTCCCTCATAATTTCCAGGAAGCTTTGGAATTCTCAGCCACTGGAAAAATCATCGTTATGGGAGGAACCGAACCTGCCCACAGTACCGATGCAGTATCTGCAATCCTTGCAGAATATGTTAATGCAGACAAACTTATCAACCTGACTTCCGTTGATGGAATGTATACAAAAGATCCGAATAAATTTGATGATGCGGAACTTGTTCCGGAAGTTACTGCAACAGATTTACTTGAGTTTTTAAGCGGAAAAGATGTCAAGGCGGGAACCTACGAATTCTTTGACACAACTGCAGTTCAAATGATTAAAAGGTCCAATTTGGAAACCGTAATTACCAACGGATTTGAACCTGAAAATCTCATAAAAGCAGTTAACGGCGAAGATATCGGAACCAAAATCATTAACGAATAGGTGAAAAAGTGGATAATCTCATTGATATTGGTTTGAATCTGATGCATTCTTCTTTTAAAAAAGACAGAACCGAAATAATTGAAAATGCAAAAAAAGCAGGCGTTAAACAATTTATTATCACCGGAACCAATGTCCATTCAAGTCAAATGGCTGCTGAATATGCGTCAAAATATCCGGGAACCTTATTTTCAACATCAGGAGTCCATCCTCATGACGCTAAAACATGCAACGGACATACAATGTTTGAACTGGAGAAAATATCTAAAAGCAAGTCCGTAGTAGCTATTGGAGAATGTGGCCTTGACTATAACAGAAACTTTTCACCGCAGGATTTGCAGAGAAAATGGTTTGAAGCACAAATAGAGGTTGGCGAAAGAACAGGTTTACCTTTATTTTTACATGAAAGAGAAGCACACGAAGATTTATCTGAAATATTGAAAAGACATGATAACGTTATTGAAAAATCAGTTGTCCATTGTTTTACCGGAACCAAACAGGAAGCACAAAATTATGTGGATTTAGGTTGTTATATTGGTGTTACCGGATGGATTTGCGACATGAAGAGAGGCAGAAATTTACAGGAAGCCGTAAGCGTAATTCCTCCGGAAAAATTAATGATAGAAACTGACGCACCGTTCCTAATACCTAAAAATTTTGATAAAAAACCTAAAAAAAATAGAAACGAACCAAAATATTTACCTCACATCCTCGAAACAATTGCAATGTGCATGGGCATTGATGCAGAAGAACTTGCAATTCAAGTCACTAAAAATACTAAAGAATTTTTTAAAATATAAGGAGATGAAAAAATGGCAGTAGAACCTCACAAACATTGTCCAATATGTGGAACCCCAATTCCATTAAATGAACTTGTATGCTCACCAGATTGTCAAAAAGTCTGGGATGCAAGATTAAATCAGAGAAAAAGATCACAAATTATATTATATATAGTTATCGCAATATTTTTAATAATTTGGGCAATAATGACCTTTATGAAATAGTGATATGAATGATATTAACCTCCTCAAACACATTGGAAAATAAAGAAATTATAGAATACAAAGGATTGGTTACTGGAGAATCATTAATCGGATCCAATATCTATAAAGACATATTTTCTGGTGTTCGTGATGTAGTAGGTGGAAGAACTACCCAATATGAAGAAGAAATAGAAAAAGCAAGAGCCATTGCCCTTAAAAGCATGGAAGAAAAAGCTGAAAGTTTAGGGGCCAACGCAATTATCGGGATTAAAATTTCATATGATAACCTCGGCGGCACCATGGGCAATACCATTCTTGTAACTGCATACGGAACTGCAATAAAATACGATTAAAATGAAAATTAAAGAAAAAGAAGTTGATTTTAATTATGTTTTAAAGTCAGTGTTCTGTATAGGAGTGGGTACCGCAGCGGGACTCCTAGTTTATGCATTTTTTCTATACTTCAATATTGCAATTGTTGGATGGAATTTAGGGCTTATATTTGCACCATTAGGTGCAGGATATGCCGAAACCGTATTAGCCAACAGACTCCTCGGTAAAAATTTAGGGGCAATAAGCGCATTCATCCTTTTTATTGATACAACATTTTACAGTTTTATTTTAAAAAACCCCTCTTTAGGAATGAATATAATCACAGCCGGTTCCGTTATTGTAATTTTGCAAGCGGCATTTCCAACACTGATAAACTATATTCTTTTAGTAATTATCGGAGGAACCATATCCAATTTCAAATGGGTTGCTAAAAAAATTAAAGAAATTTCTAAACTAATTATTTCACATATTCGATGGGAAACACCTGACTCCGAAATAGAGGAGGAAGAAATACCTTATTTTGATGAAATGGAAAGTAATGACAGAATAAACAACCTGAATTTTTTCTTCATTACCAGTACCGATATGAAAACCAGAAACCACGACATTCTTGGAATTTACTTCAGTGAAGTCATACTTGATAACAAGCATGCAATCAGTAAGGATTATGACAATAGAGAACTTGAGCGTCTTGTTAACATTAAAAAAGGAAAAGACGAATGTCTAATAAAATTAGTCAATGTCATAAAGGAAAACGGTGGAAATGGAGTTCTGGATTTGGATATAAAATATGGAATGGTAGGATTAGGTGGGGACTGCATGCACATTACTGCAACAGGAATGGGAATATTCATCAGATAATCCCTATAAATCAATTAAACATTGCAAAAGACAATTTCTAAATGATTACAATAATTACCTTAGTTTATTTAAAACCAGCCTAATTATTTTCCTTTTTTTATTGAAATTAAATGAAAAGAAATATGATTCCTATTTGTATGGCATTTTAAGTAAAATAATCTTTTTAATAAGCTATTTTTTACATTTTAAGTAATACTAACATTTATATAAACAAATAAACAAATAAATATCCACATAATATGAAATATTATAATTTTCTATATATTTCTAAAAAAATTCTAATAATGAAAACCAAGAAGGTGTAAATATTTCGATTAAAAAAGCAACATTAATAATTTCAGTTGTTTTAATGTTCTTTATAGTATTAGGGGCAGTCAGCGCAGCTGAATTAAACAATGTTACAAGTACGGGGTCTTCAGATTTAATATCAGACAATGATGAATTATCATTAAGTAATTTTGAAGACAGTAATGAAAATTTAATTTTAAAAAACAGTCAAGGTGGTGATGACACTCTTAAGGAAGCCACCACTGATGCAAAACAGACTTCAAGTGAAAATGGCACAACAAATACAACAAAGGTCAGCACTAAACTAGAAGTAAACAATGCACATTATTCAAAAACCGCCACAGTTGTTAAAGTTGTTTTAAAGGACAAAAATGGAACTGTATTGGCTAATCAAAGTGTTTCATTAAAATTAAACAGTAAAACATACAAAGCAACTACAAACAATAATGGTATCGCTTATTTTAATACAAATTCTCTTAAAAAAGGCACATACTCTGTAACTGCAAAATATAATGGAAATTCACAGTACATTAAAAGTTCAATTTCCAAAAAAATTAAAGTGCTCACATCAATATCAGGCAAAGATATGACAATAGCATATGGTGAAAACAAAAACTATACTGCGAAATTCTATAGGGACAACGGTAATCTGAAAAACGGTAATGTGAAAATAACATTAAACGGTAAAACCTACACTGTGAAAACTGATTCTAACGGTGTTGCTCAAATAGATGTTTCCACTCTTTTACCTGGAACATATAAAGTCAAATTATATAATTCCTATTCAAAGGAAACAGTGACAAAAACAATAACCGTTAAAAAAGCAAGCAGTAAAATTACCGCAAGTAACGAATACATACTTCCTAAAACTAAAAGTTCCTATTCTGTTGTATTGAAAAACAATAACAACAAGCCAATTAAAAATGCTAAAATCAACTTCAATTACAACAATAAGAAAGTAACCGTTACAACAGATGCAAATGGGAAAGCTACAATATCCATCCCTGCTCTTTCAAAAGGCACATACACAATTACCTATAAATATACTGGAAACAGCAAATATAAATCTGTTTCAGGTTCTAAAAAATTGTATGTGAAAGATTCAACTGTCATTTTAAATGCAAGTGACTTGAAAATGCAATATAATGACGGATCAAGCTATGAATTGACATTACAAAGGAAATCCGATGGTAAAGTATTAGCTAACAAAACCATAACATTTACTTTTAACGGGAAAACAACCAAGGTCATTACAGATATGAATGGGATAGCAAAACTCCCTATCGGCGATTTAAAACCGGGCACATATTCACTTAAAGCTACCCACTCAACACCAGGTGCAAAAGATTATAATATCCACACAGGAAAAGTTATCATTTCAAAACAGAAAGTTTCAATAATTGCAGATAATTTAGTGATGAAATATAATGACGGTTCCAGTTATCAGGTAACACTTAAAAACAAGACTGGGGCCAATCTTAATGGAGTTGAAGTTAAATTTACTTTTAATGGAAAATCAACAAAAGTAACTACTGATGCCAATGGAATTGCTAAATTTGCAGTAACTGAAAAAATTGGAGAGTATCCTATTGATATAGAAATATCCAACTCATATTACACTTCTGCAAAAGTCACAAAAAGCATTTTAGTTAATGGAACTACATTTACAGCAAATGATATAACAGTACCTGCAAGTTCCTCTTCTACATTTGATGTAAAAGTACTTGACGGTCAAAATAAACCTGTAAAAACAACTATTAAATTCACATTAAACAATAAAGCTCAATCTGTACAGACAGACGCTAATGGTATTGCAAAACTTGGAATTTCCGGATTAGCAAAAGGCAAATATACCGTAACATATACTGATGGATCCACTACAGGCTCTTCATTAATAACTGTTGCAGATAAGGTTACATTAGCAGAAGTCATTAAAGCATCCCAAAATGTTAAAAAATACATTGAAGGAAATGGAGAATTGCCAGGAACAGTCACAATAGGATCCATAACTTACTCATTAGCTGACTATCTTTATATAGCTTCACAAGCTATCATTAACTTAAATGACAATAGTAAAAAAGATATTGAAGTTAAACATGTTAACGATCCGGCTAAACCTCAGGCTGCAGCTAATTTAGGTGAATTATATGATTACCTTTCTGTTGCAAAAAGTGTTGTAAATACCTGCAATGCAAACGGAATCATGCCAAATTCTGTGAGTTCAAAAGTTGGAACAATCGGATATAACGGTTTAGTTTATGCTACTGCCCGTGTTGTAGCATTTTATGGAGATTATTCCATTATGCCTAATTATGTATCTATTAAAACATATGCTACATCCACTTCAAGTTCCTTGAATTCAAAGAACACTATTACAGATTTGACCAAATATCTTAAAGCTTCTACACATTGTCAAGTTGGAAACAGTGCAATTAAAGCTATTGTTAATAAAGTAACTGATGGTTTAACAACAGATTTGGCAAAAGCTAAAGCAATTTACAATTATGTGCGTGATTACGTATCCTACAGTTTCTATTACGATACCAGATACGGCGCTGTCGGAACTTTAAATGCAAAAACAGGAAACTGTGTTGACCAAGCTCATTTACTGATTGCAATGTATAGAACTGCAGGTCTTGCAGCAAGATATGTTCATGGTACATGTGTATTTTCAAGCGGAAGCACATATGGTCACGTCTGGACCCAGGTGTTAATTGGAGATACATGGATTGTAACTGATGCAACAAGTGCTAGAAATTCATTTGGAAGCGTAGTTAATTGGAATAACTATAATTATCATCTTAAAGGATATTATTCAGGAATTGAATTCTAATTAACTTCCTTTTTTATTTTTTATTTTTAACAATTTTTACAAACTCATTTTAGATAATTTAATATATTTCAAGTACTAATCTAATTATGAAGGTGGTTGAATGGAAGATAAAGGAAATATTATAGTACCCATCATAGGTTATGTAATCACACTAATAATACCTATAATAGGTTTACTTTACGGAGCGGCATTGTTTTTCTTTAAAAAGGATGTTGAACTCTATCAAAAGCATGGAAGATTCATAATATACTTCTCAATTGTAATATTTGTCATATCTACTATTCTCAAGCTTACAGTATTCAAATAGATTCCAAAAAAACTCTTTTATATATAAAGCAAATGCTTTACTTAATTTAAATATAAATGAAACAAACTTAACATTATGATTACTTCAGCTTTAGAGCATGTTTAATCATACACGAGAATAGATAAATATTCTTGTGGTGATGGTATATTCAAGGGGGCAAAAAATCGAGCGAATCGATTAAAAAGTCATTTGGGTTCGAATCCCAGTACCATCACTTAAAAAGAGATTTGGGGTATCATGGCAGAGTGGTCAAATGCGGCGGGTTCAGGGCCCGTGGTTAGTCCTTCGCCGGTTCGAATCCGGCTGATACCATAGAAATATAAAAGAGTGATAACATGGAAAATGTATCAAAGGAAATGTTTGAATACATCAACAGACAACTAGATAAAATCGAAAAAGAAAAAAATATTGAAATCCTGTACGCAGTGGAAGCGGGAAGCCGAGGATGGGGCTTTTCCAATGAGGATTCCGATTATGATGTCAGATTTATTTTTAAAAGACCAGTAAATGATTATTTTACCATTAACACTAAAAAAGATACCATCGATTACTTTGACGGAGACCTTGACTATACCGGTTGGGACATTGGAAAGGTTCTGAACCTTCACTGGAAAAGCAATCCCAACTTACGGGAATGGACCAAGCAGAAAATAGTATATCGCGGCAATTGCGAATTCCTGAACAACCTGCCGGAATTCAGTCAGGTAACCTTAAAGTACCATTACGGAAGTTTAGCCCATAACAATTGGAAAAGATATGTTGAAGGTAAAGAAAATGAAATGACCCGCAGAGTCTGTAAGACATACCTTTACGCAATCAGATGCATTCTTGCATGGATTGCAATCGATGACGGCGCTGATGCTCCTATCCAAATTGATGAGCTGATGAAATACTTCATTGACGACGACCGCATTGGAACTCGCCTATATGCAGACATACTGATGTTGATCAGCTACTACAAAAGCAACTGCAAGAAAAGCAAACCTGATGAGAGGGCAATAGAAAACATTACAACCTTCATCACTGCATACCTGGAAATCCTAAAAGCGGATAAACCTAAAATGGAAGAATTGCCGGATATTGAAATCTACAACAGACGATTAAGAGAAATCATATTATAATTACTGGAGGTGATACGTTGATTATTGATGGAAAACGTTCACTAGCTCATGTTGAAAGAATCTCATGGGTAAAACCTATTGAAGGAGCCGATAACATCGAACTTATCGGCGTTCTTGGATGGACATGTATTGCAAAAATTGGAGAGTTCAAAGAAAACGACCTTTGTGTATACATTGAAATCGACTCAAAAGTGCCTGAAAAAGAATGGTCCGAGTTTTTAAGAAGAAAACACTTTAAAATCAAAACTATGAAACTTTCAAAATTCAATGTAATCTCACAGGGTCTCGCTCTACCAATTGACATGTTTGACATTGAAATTCCTCAAAAAGAAGGAAGCGATGTAACAGAATTACTTGAAATCAAATACTCAAACCCTGCAGATGCTAAACGTAAAAGCGATGGTCCGGACAAATACGAAGTAATGGCGCAACATCACAAAAAATTATTCAAAAAATCCTGGATCAAATGGTTAATGAAAAGAGAATGGGGTAAAAAACTATTATTTGCATTATTCGGAAGCGATCAGGATAAAGCAATACGTTTCCCTAACCATTTCCAATACATCTCAAAAACTGACCAGGAACGTTGCGAAAACATGCCTGACATCCTAAAAGACAAGACTCCATACATCCGTACACAAAAATGTGACGGATCATCTGCAACATACATCCTTGAAAAAATTAACTCACATCCATTAAAAAAAGAATACGAGTTTTACGTCTGCTCACGTAACCTACGTGTATACAAGGAAACAGACCCGTTAGTTGACACTAACGACCCATACTGGGAAATGGCTGAAAAATATGATATTGAAAGCAAGTTAAAAGATTACCTTGACAAACACGGCAAATGCCAATACGTATGCTGGCAGGGTGAAATCTGCGGACCAAAAATCCAAAAAAACCCTCATGAATTAAGTGAAAATCACTTATTCTGTTTCCATATGATTGACAGTGACGGAAAATTTGATATCCGTGAAGCTAAAAAAGTATGGGACGAATACGAAATGGAAAGTGTTCCAATCGATGATGAAGAATACATTCTCCCGGATGACTTTGAAGAATTCAAACAGACTGCAGACGGTTACTACACTCCGGATGTATGTGAAGGACACGAGAAATGTTCAATGGAAGGTTGGGTATACTACAAAACAACTGAACCTGAATTCAGTTTTAAAAACATTTCACGTAAATACCTCTTAAAAAGAGGAGAATGAGTTTGAGCGAGAAATCGTTCAAACTGCATTTTATTTTAAAAAAAGATTAATCATTCAATTTCGCTTAAACGTTTTTTAAATTCATCATTCTTTTTACAGTTGGCGATAGCTTTCTTTAAAATTTCTTTTTCATTATCTGTATCGCCCTGCTTTCTATAAATATTGGCAATTGCCTCATATGCTTTTACAGAATCAGGTAAAGTAAAAATAACCTGCTTATACAGCCCTATAGCTTCAGACAATTGGCCTTTACCCTCCAAATATTTAGCTTCATTCATTAAATTTGAAAGATTTTTCAGTTTACTGTCTTCCTTTTTAGTTTTTGTTTTGCCTTCAACGTTTTTTAATTTATCGAATATGTCTGATGCCTTATCAGCATCGAAGTTTTCTCCAACTTTTCTATCTCCACTCATTTTATCACCTTATGGTAAAACTCCAAGCATTTTTAATGCCATATACAATACTAATACTGAGAAAATGATTTTTAATTTCTTTTGAGGAACCCTATGAGCATATTTAGCGCCTAAAGATGCCATCGGAACTGAAAATGCTGCAATTAATGCAAAATTAATTAGACTGACATAACCTATTGAATACGGGAATGTGGACACGCCCCAGCCGGAAATCATATATGATAGGAATCCCCCAATTGCAGTCAGGCAAATGAAAATAGAAGAAGTCCCTATAGCTTCTATCATTGAAAAGCCTAAAAGTGCAGTTAAGATAGCTATTAGAAACACTCCGCCGCCAACACCCAAAAGTCCTGATGAAAATCCGACTAAAAGACCAACGATCCCTGCAGTTATTAAATTAAAGGGTATTTTAGCATCTTCCCTTTCCTTGTTAATGTTAATGATATTGTTAATCGCTATAAACAAAAGCAGACATCCGAATATTATTTCTAAAACTCTTGAAGGAAGTGCTGATGCCACAAAACCTCCTAAAGCTCCCCCAATTACGCCAAAAATACCTAACCTTATTCCGGGTTTTATGATATTGTCCATTGTTCGGGTGTGCCTGTAGGCTCCGCTTAGTGATGTTGGTACGATTATGGCCAAACTTGTTCCAAATGAAATCAGTATAGCCAGATCAGGTTCAACGCCAATGTATTTTAACAAAAAGTACTGCAGAGGGACAATCAGAAATCCGCCGCCTACGCCTAAAAGTCCGGATGCAAAACCTGCACAGATTCCTATTAAAATCAGTCCTATAAAATATTCAATCGGAAACATATCAATTAAAATATTTTATGCTTATGATAAATATTAATTACTATTGGATTATGAATGCCGGATGAAATCATATGGCCTGAAAATTATAATTTTATTCCATTATATAATATGTCTAAGAAATTTTTAGCATAATAAGTTGTTTCGACACTAGGCTCCTTATTATAAATTTTCCATAGAATAATAGATTGAAATGTAATGCTGAAACACATTCCAGCCAATACTCTGGAATCAACTTCCCTGATAACTTCTTTATCAATTTGAAATATGAAAAATTCCTCTAATTTATCAATGACTTTTGTAGTAATTCTTGACATCAATATCTTTTTTTCAGGAATATTCCTAACTTCTTCAATAGCAACCTTAATAATACTAAAATCTTCATCAGAAAGATCTAAAAGACCCATAAAATTATTATGAAGATATTCTTCAATAGTATCATCTTCATTATAATCAAAAATCCGTTCTAGTTTTTCAAGGAATAATTTCACATAATACTCCTTGGTGACTTCAATCAAATTATTTTTATTTTGAAACTTTCTAAAAATAGTGACTTCATTTACTCCCGCTTCGGCAGCTATTCTTTTGGTGGTCGCTTTAACAACACCTTCGTTTTGAAGAATTCCAAATGTGGCCGTTATGATTTTTTCATCAGTACTGTTGAATTCCATAATCATGACTATAACTATGTTTTTAATCACATATATAATTCAACATTTTACATCTCCTCAATTTTTTAGATATCCTTAAAAATATTTAAAATTATTCAAAAAAATATTCAATATATAAAAAAATCGTCAAAAACGGAGAAATGAAAGCATGATTAAAATCATGCTTAAAATTAGGAATAGAAAGATAGCTAAATCTTTGCACAAGTAAATATATAGATAAGGCCATATATAAAGTTTTTCGAATGTAAGTGCTTACTTGCACCTTAAAAATAAAAATTAAATGATT
>NZ_JBGULU010000058.1:0-6085 GCF_045116495.1 Methanobrevibacter sp.
TCTGCAACATTACGTGCAAATGCCATTTCGTGAGTAACGATGACCATGGTCATGTGCTGAGCAGCCAATTCCTTAATGACTGTTAAAATTTCACCGGTAAGCTCAGGGTCAAGTGCTGAAGTCGGTTCATCGAAAAACAGAATATCCGGATTCATTGCAAGAGCGCGTGCAATGGAAACCCTTTGCTGCTGACCACCGGACAGCTCGCACGGATATGCATCTTCCTTATCTGACAATCCCATCTGGCCCAACAACTTGCGGGCATGTTCAAAGACTTCTTTTTTGTCCCTTTTCTGAACGCGAATCGGTGCATTGGTAATGTTTTTCATTACTGAATGGTGCGGAAACAGATTAAAGTTCTGGAACACCAAACCGAATGTTCCGTCAAAGTTAATTTCACCACTGTCTTCCTGTTCCAAATCTGTTATACATCTAAGAAGTGTAGATTTACCTGATCCTGAAGGACCTATAATAGCCAATACTTCCCCTTTTTCCACATTAAGGGAAATATCCTTTAAAACTACATTATCATCAAAACTTTTTTTAAGATTTTTTACTTCAAGTAAACTCATAAAATACCTCCCCTATTCATAATAATCCAATCTTGCTTCAAAGCGTTCCATTACAAATGCAACAAGAATGTTGAACAGATAATAGAATAAACCTGCAACAAGCAGTGCAGAAATTGACGCTTCTGAAGCTGCAATCTGTTTTGCAACGGTAAACATCTCAGGAATTGCAATAACAAATGAAAGAGAAGTGTCTTTTACAAGAGTTATAACTTCATTAGTTACAGAAGGAAGAACTACTTTAATGACCTGAGGCAAAATGATTATGAAAAATGTTTCCAATTTTGAATAACCCAATACCTGAGCAGCTTCATACTGCCCGCTATTGATTGATTCAATACCTCCCCTATAAATTTCAGCAAAGTATGCTGCATAATTAATTGTAAATGCAATGATAACTGCTATAAATCTATAATCGGCAGAAAGTTGAATTCCAAACACATAATATGGTGCAAAAAATACCACAATCAGTTGTAACATCAATGGTGTACCTCTCATGATAGAAATATAAATCTTCGCAATCCATCTGATTGGCGCAATCTTGCTCATTCTTCCTCCGGCAATTACTAAACCGAGAGGAAGAGAGAATAATAAAGTAAGCAAGAATATTTCTATAGAAGTAACCATACCTCCAAGTAATAATTCAATTACTTTACTTAAAATCATATTAACTAATTCTCCCCTCTAATCTAATTTATTTTTGGATTAAAGCATCTTGTGAAATACCGTATTTTTCAGCGATTTTAGCAACAGTACCGTCTTTAAACATTTCATCTAAAGTTTTTTGTACTGTGTCTTTCAAATCAGTATTTCCTTTCTTGAATCCAACTCCGTATTTTTCGGTTGTTATTGACTCATTCAAGATGGAATATGTATCAGTACCATTTTTTTGGTCGATGTCATATTCAGCAACACCAATATCCATAGCTACAGCATCACATGCACCGGATTCTAAATCCATAAATGCAGTGTTATAGTCTGCTACTTGTTTTAATTCTTTGAAAGTATCTGCGATGGTTTTGTTGTCTCCTTCAAGAGCAGCTAATGCAGATGAATCTTTTTGTGTTTCAACAGTTTTTTCTTTTAAATCTGCAATAGAATTAATGCCGGAGTCGCTTTTAACAACAAAGATTTGTTTGTTGTCAAAGTATGGGTCAGACCATAAGTAATCGTTTTCCCTTCCATCAATAGTGAATCCGTTCCAGATACAGTCAATAGATCCGGAATCCAATTCAGCATCTTTAGCATCCCAGTCGATTGGTTGTGCTTTGAATGTCCAATTATTTCTTTCACAAACTTCTTTTGCTAAGTCTAAATCGAAACCAGTGTAGCTTCCATTATCGTCTTGATATCCGTATGGTGGGAATTCTGCATCAAACCCTACAATGAAAGTGCTGTTGTCATTGGTTGCGTTTGAACCAGAGCCTCCTCCCAAAAAGTCAAATAAACCTGCGCTTGCAGTTCCTACCATCAAAAATGATACGAGGACTAAAGCTAAAATAATACCTATCTTTCTTTTCATTTTAAAACACCGAAATAGTTATAACTATATGTAGAATTTTTTTCTACATGAATTATTTTTATTAAAAGCCATATTTATATTTTCTAAAAATTATTTAAATTAATTGATTTCATACATAAACTAAATAAAAAAATAATCGAAAAATTGAATAAAAAAGATATGATTCATATATAGAAATTTTTTCCCTCAGAAAAATAATCCCCTATTTGACTGCATCATCTGATGCCTAATTATATATTAATTAAATTCCAATATATTTTATAATATACGAACTTTTACATTATCTATAAAATATCAATTTAAATATTTAGGCGATGAAAATGATAGAAAATTTTAAAGAAAATATTATTACAAAGGATATTTTCGATGAAATGGTAAGAAAAGAGCCATATTATGAAAACAGGTGGGAATACTTTAATGAAATTATTGAGTTGCTAAATCAGTTTGATGATATACATTCCGTTCTTGAAATCGGCCCATATAAATTACCTTTCGTAAAACACTCAGACATCATTGACATATATGGATCTTATTTGAAAGATGTTCCATTTGAAACAGGGGAATTCATAAAATATGACTGCAGTAAATTACCTCTTCCATTTGAAGATAAAAGCTATGATCTGGTAATAGCATGTCAGGTTATAGAACATTTCGGCTATTCTGGCCAGCAGATTGAATTTTTTAAGGATTTAGAAAGAATTTGTGATAAGGCAATCATTTCCCTGCCTTTTTTATGGCATAAGCCTGCATTAAGGGGACATCATATGATTGACAGAAAAGTAATCAATACCTGGACAGGCAAAAGAAAGCCCAGCTATGAGCTTATATCAGGAAATAAAAACCATTTGAGAATCCTTCAGTTATATGAATTTGACAAGGAAATTGAGGGAAACAGAGATTATATTATCAAAGCTAAAAAAGAGGATGCCAAAATCATTTCAAAAAGAGTCAGATTCGATATAGATAAATTGATTAGTGAAAATCAAAAACTGAAAGCAGACAAGGATAAATTAAAAGAAGACAAGAATAAATTAAAAGATGACAACGAAAAATTAAAAACTAAAAATCTTAAATTGAAAAAAGAAAAGGCAAGCATTAATAATGAATTAAATGCTCTTAAAAATACTACCAGCTGGAAAATGACAAAACCTCTGAGAGTTTTAAAATCCAAATTCTAACAGCAGTTTTAAAAAAGGAAATAAATTTAAATTGGTCAGCAACCAATTTGATACAATTCAAATCCTTTGTTTTCTATTTTTTTATCGTATATATTTCTTCCGTCAAATATAATGCTTTGATTCAGGTTTTCAGCGAGCTTGTCATAGTCAGGATTTCTGAATTCCTTCCATTCTGTAATCAATATCAGTGCATCACTGTCATCGATTGCCTTGTATCTTGTTGGAGTAAATTCAATTGAATCAAGATACTTGTCATCAATGGCCTTTTTGAACTCTTCAGTTGCCTGTGAATCATATGCCTTGATTTTTGCTCCATGATCAATCAGCTGGGATACAATAACAAGTGACGGTGCTTCTCTTACATCATCTGTTCCCGGTTTGAATGCAAGTCCCCAGACTGCGAATGTCAGACCGCTTAAGTCTGTGCCGAATCTGTCGGTGACTTTCTTTACAAGGACGGTTTTCTGCTTTTTGTTTACACTTTCCACATTTGACAATATTTTAGGTTCATATCCATGAGTCTGTGCGGTATTGATTAATGCCTGAACGTCTTTAGGGAAACAGCTTCCACCATATCCGCATCCAGCATAAATGAAATTGTATCCAATTCTTTTATCTGATCCGATACCTAAACGTACTTTCTGGACATTTGCACCTGTTACTTCACAGATATTTGCCACTTCATTCATGAAGGAAATCTTTGTTGCAAGCATTGCGTTTGCCACATATTTAGTCATTTCAGAACTTTTGATATCCATCATTACAAACCTGTCATGGTTGAGGACAAATGGTGAATAAAGGTCTTTGAGGGTTTCAAATACTTCATCGTTTTCGGCTCCGATTACAACACGGTCAGGGTGAAGACAGTCTTCAATAGCATGACCTTCCTTTAAAAATTCAGGATTGGATGCAATATCTATTTTAACGTCTGAATTGTTTTCCTTTAAAATCCTGTTGATGTGGTCTCTTACCTTAAAGCCTGTTCCGACAGGAACTGTTGATTTGATGACAACCAGTGAATCACGTGTAATGTTGTTTGCAATATCTGAAGCTGCTGAGAATATGTAATCAAGGTTTGCACTTCCATCTTCAGCCATAGGGGTACCAACTGCTATGAAAACAATGTTGGTTTCATCCAAAGCTTCCTTAATGTCTGTTGTGAATATCAAATCTCCTTTTTCCTGACTGGTTTTAACCAGAGTATCAAGATTCGGTTCGAAAATAGGTAAAATATTATTTTTCAATCCTTCTATTTTTTTCTCGTCAATATCTACGCAGTAGACCATGTTACCCATTTTAGAAAAACATGCTCCGGTAACAAGTCCTACGTAACCGGTTCCAATAACTGTAATATTCATAATTCTGATTCTCCATAAAAATTAAGTATAATATTATAATATATGTTACATGAAGTATAAAAAACTATTTTTTAAATAGGCCTGTAACCTTATTCAATGCTTTTTTCATTTTATTTGTTTTCAGGGATTTTGATAATGTTTCATCAAAATCATCTGTATTATCGCATTTTATGCAGGCATCATAAATTGCTCTGTTTTTAAATTCAAGGGATTTGATGAATTCATTATATCTTTCATGTGTAAGCATTTTTGAGAAGTCCCTTTTCATTTCATCGAAAAAGAACTGTTTGTACTTCTGCTGGATATTCTCGTATCTCATATATATCCAGAATATCTTTTTGTTGTAAAGTGTGGTTTTATATCTCTCAAACTGGTCATATTTGATAAAGAGTTCAATGTTTCTGTTTATGATAATGATGATGTTTGCATAGCGCTTGTCGCCGGCTCCTGTTGATGATTTTGAATATCTCCTTCTTGTATATAGGAACTCATCTAAAAAATACATTCTCTTTGCATTGAAGAGTACTTCCCAGAAAAATACATTGTCGTGAAATATCAGTCCTTCAGCAAACTGTGCACCTGACCTTTTTACAAAATCAAGATTGTAGAACTTGCTCCAGGGTGTTACTGTAATGTTGAATATCAAATCGCCCAAATCATCAAAGCTGAAGACTTTGCCTTTCATCTGTGTGGCCAGCTTTTCCATGGAATAGTCAGGGGTTTCATAATATTTTCCGGTATCCTCATCATAATTGATGGCCTTGAAAATGGTAAAATCAAGACTTTTGTCTTCGCATAAGCCGTAAAGCTTTTCCAGTGCATCAAGCTCCAGCTTATCATCGGCATCCATAAAGTAAACGTATTCTCCTGATGCATATGTCAGTGCCACGTTTCTTGCAGCTCCGCCTCCACGGTTTTCCTGATGGTATACCTGTATTCGACTGTCACTGCCTGCAAGTTCATTGAGGATATTAAGAGAATCGTCAACAGATCCGTCATCGACACATATCAGTTCCAAATCCGTAAGTGTCTGATTCAAAATGCAGCCTATTGATTCAGCTAAAAAGTCCTCGCCGTTATAAACAGGCATTATGACAGAAACCTTTACCATTAAAAACACGCTCTTTAAAATTATTTGAATAATTTTTTGATTGAAGATGATAGCTTATTGCCTAATCCACCTTCTGATTCTGGAGTTTCATTTAATTCATGTACTTTATAGAGCTTTTCAAACTCACTGAAATCCTTTGAGTTTACAACATCATCAAAGCGCTGCTTGTTTTTTGAAAATACATTGTCAAGAAATTCCTCATATCTTTCATGAGTCAATATTTTTGTGAAGTCCTTCTTCATTTCGGTGTAGAAGAATTCCTTGTACTGGTCCTGCACCTCACCGTATCTTCTGTATACCATATACATTTTTCTGTTGTACAGTTTCTTTTTGTATTTGTCAAACTG
>NZ_JBGULU010000059.1:0-2618 GCF_045116495.1 Methanobrevibacter sp.
TGAAGTTGTCCAGGAAGCTATTCAGCTTTAAAAAATTAAAATAGTTAAAATAAATTAATTATTTTAACTTAAATCTTTTTTTTCTTCAAAAAACCATCCTAAACCTATTGAAATCATAAATAGGACTACAAGCAGTAAACTGTCAATTACAGGTTTATTGTTTGTAAAATCAGCATAAACTGAATTAATAAAATACGCTGCAAAAATAATTATTCCCAGAATGCAAAATATCTTGGAAAATCTATCATTTTTATATTTTTCACTGTATTTTGAAAAAAGTGACATTATTATCACTATTATAGCTATGACAAGTAGGAAAATGAATATGAATGAATATTCAAGCATTGTGGATACGCATATCAAAAGCAATATCGTTGCAGCTATCAAAAAAATTGTTTCGGTTCTATTCATCAAATCCCTTGCCTAATCCGTGGACGGTAATTACAAATATTATAAACAGCATCAGCAGTGACATTGGCCCGTTGAGCTGTTTGTCAAACATTATCAGTATAAATTCATATATGATGCAAATGGCGAATACGATGTCCAGTATCTGTACTGTCAGTGGCTGCTTTTTAAAAGAATCAATAATTTTCATTATTTCACCTTCCAGCTTTTATCCCAATATTTGGAGGGCACATTAAACGGTGTCCAGCTATCCTCTGTGAAATATTTATAAGTTTCAGCTTTTGTTAACTTCTTTGTTTGCCCTTCACTTATATATTTTGCATTATTTCTATTTAAACTGAGATTACTGTTGATTTCAACTTCAATATAATCATATCCTCCTTTTTTATTTGGAATATTGTAGATTTTTTTATTCTGATTGTATCCTGGTCGTGTAAATGTTACTGTATCCATCAGCGTATGCCAGTCCTTTTCATCAAAATATTCGTCCCGGGCGTCTACTCCTGTCTGCTGAATGAAAACCATTGTCCCTAAAATGCTTAAACCTACTTTTGTAGCACCTTTTATGACTTTCCCTCCGATAAATGTTAAGGTCTTATATATCATTTTACTCATGGGGTGGATTTGATTCAATAAATCGCTTATTTTCGTTTTTGTCTGAGAAAATAAGTCCAATGCCATGTTGATTCCGGAAATGATGTCTTTTGGAATTTCTCCAATACTACAGCAATCACAAATTGTAGATATTGATGCTCCTTTATAGGTCATATTATTGTGGGATTGAATGACACTGGCGACTCCACTAGTGTTATTGACAATGATTGCTGAATTGCTGTTGTCTTGTGCAAAAACATATATCATTTCGCCTAACTGTGCCAAACTTGCTTTGTTATTGTTTATTGCCCGGTACATATTGTCCTGAGAATTGGTTGTGAAATTCAGGAATCTTGCTGAAACCTCATCTAGGCTGTATTCCTCAAGGTTGGGCAATTGAAGAGAGTTGATAAACCTGAATGAAATAATATTGTCTGTACTTCCTTTAACGTCCATTCCCATATCTGAATTTAAAACGTCCAGATAAGTATCTTCTAGATTTATTCCGCCTAAAATAGTTGCAGTATGGCCTCTTGTCCATTTCACATCAAATTTGCTTGCATATTCGTCTGCCAGTTTATCTGCAAGCCATGCTGTTTCAAGACTTGCCAAATGCATTCCATAAACATTCATCACTCCAAACAGGTCTAAATAAAGTTTATTTTTCCCAATCCATGATTTTAGAATTTCTTTTGTAATCTTTTCATTCATTATACTGTAGGACTGCAATATCTCAAAGCCTAAATTTCTCCGATATTTGTCTGCAAGACCATAGCTAATTGTTTCCTGTTTTTCAAGTTCTTGATGCCCATTTACAGTGAATCGGGTTATGATATTTTCTTTGGATACATAACCTGCAATGCTTTTTCCAAAATAACTGAATGTCACAGGTTTATTGGTGTTGGTAAATCGTATTGATGCCGTGTTATGCCGTGTAATTTCATCATAGCTTTTGTAGTTGAAGTCATAGATTGTTTTTTGGTAAAATTTCCCTAAGCTGTATTTCACGCCCAATTCATCATAGCTTTGAGTAAAAAAGGTTACTTTTGCGGTTATTTTATCATTTTGCACATACGTTAATGTTTCACTGTTTTGTGAGCTTTTATCTGCATAAAATCCGAACAACTCAACATTATCGATTGTATTTGATTGGTAGTCAATTTCTGTAAAGCCGTTTGTTCTTGAAATTATTATTCCGTTTTCTTTTAGTTTGCTTTTATTTTTATCACTTTTGATTTCACCACCATCAAAAGGTATTAAGTGACTTTTGTATCCTATAACTGTTAAATTAACACCATCAATTCTCGTATTTGAAAATAAATAGCTCTTATCACCTATTTTTATAGAAAAAATCTCGTTTTTAGGCATCTTTATAATTCCATTCAGTCCGGTTTTTATTGAGTATGCGGAATTTTCAAATACATGGTCTAAAGTTACATTGACGTAGTCTGGAATAAGGGTTGTATGCATAAATCTAGTGGGTTTAATTACTTTATTTACAGTTATTTTATTTTTGGAGGTTAATCCTACATATTGTGTTGTAATTGTATATTTTCCGGCATCCAGACTAACTTCCAATGTTGCTATTCCAGTTTTATTTGTTGTTTTTGTGTAGG
>NZ_JBGULU010000060.1:0-4493 GCF_045116495.1 Methanobrevibacter sp.
GGCTGTTTTTCCTTTCTTGAGGGTTGCTTTCAATACAAGTTTTTTGGCTGACTTTTTGACATTAACTGTTTTTGTGGTTTTCAGTACCTGTTTTACAGTTAATTTGTTTTTAACAGTCTGGCCTTTGTATTTTGAGGAAATTGTGTATTTTCCCGGAGTGATTTTGGAAGGTATTTTCAAGGTTGCATATCCGTTGGCATTGGTTTTTACTTTAAATGACTTTTTGCCTATTTTGATGGTTACAACTTTGTTTTTGCCCACGAAATTTCCGTTGTCGTCTTTTACACGTACTGTGTATTTATGTCCGTCGTAATAGTACATGCTAATAGCTTTATTTTCAGCGAATCTGGAAACAATTTTGACTGTAATTCTTACTTTTTCACCGGTATTTGGATTTACAAAGTCAAGGTAGTGTTTTCCGATTGAATTTTTCGCCTTGATTGGTATGTTTAATATACCGTTTTCATTGGTTTTTGCATCGGAAATTTTCTTATTGTCAAATTTGGCAGATACAACGGTATTTTTGAGAGGGTTTTCGTTCAAATCAAAGAACTGTACAGGTACAGATCCTGATGCATCATATGCCCATGTCAATTTTTTTTCGTCGACGGCGCGAACACTTGGCCTTACAATGACCGGACTTGAAAAGGTTTTGTTTTTGTAAGTTACGGTTACCAGATATTCTCCTCCAGGTAAAACTCCTAATGAAATGCTTCCTGTACCATTAACAATGCTTATAGTATAATTGGTATTGTTGAAGCTAGCAGGAATGCTGTCTGTACCCCCAACATCGAAAACTGTGAATATAGTTTCATTCAAATCATAATGTTTTTCAAGGGTTTTGGTAATTACAGGACTGTGATAGGTGTATACCTTAATCGGAGCAATATAACCTAAGGTTGTAAAGTCAATTTTTTTACTGTTACTGATTGCATAGTTCACACCAGGTACGAGAATGCTTCTTGTTGATTTAGAAATTGGCACTGACTCGGATTTTATTCTGATTTCAAATGTTGAATTTGAATCAACTGCAATGTACTTGTTTAATTTGACTGTTTCATATCCTGAATGGTCTGATTTTTCGCTTTGACTGTAAACCTTATGGTCATTGACATATACTGAAATGGTATATGGACTGCCAGCCTCTTCAAAATATGTTCCGACAGCAGCAATTAGGTCTCCGTTTTCACTGACATATTTCTGTGAGTATGAATCGTATTGTTCAAGGAATGAGTACTCTCCGATGAGTTCATTTTGATAAAGTGTCTCATAGTACTCCACATTGTCAAATGTGAATCCTACTGCATTTGCATTTAATGATTTATCATAGTAGGAAATATAGAAGTATCCTCCATCTCCCCATTTGCTTCCCCAACTGTTTTTACAAATCCATGCGCCATTGCCTGGAGCTTTAGTTGAAAATTTGTTTTTTGAGAAATTATCATCCCATCCGACTAATGTCACGTAATGGTTTCCAAAGTATTTGTTGTTGTACACTGACTTGTACTGGTTATTGTAGGATTTGTCCCGTGAATCTGCACCGTATACGAACAGGTTCATTGCACCATATTTTGTTAAGTATTTCTTAATCGCATTCTTGTCTGTTATCTTTATAAAAACAGCATTTACAGTGTGGACTGCATTAGGACCCTATTTTAAGGCGGAAACTTTTCCAAGCTCATCGTAAAAATCATCAGTTGAGTTGATTGCACCCAACCAGCTTGCAAAGTATCCAGTAGTCATTAACATGCTTCCGGCCTCGCTTGTTTCGTATTGTCCGTATTCTGAATAAGGAAGAGCGAGGTTTTGAATATTATTTTCGGAAATGTCAATTTCTTTTCCTGTTGCAATTAAGTATGATGATTCAAATGCGCCTGCTGCTCCAAATGCCCAGCATGAACCCATTGAACCCTGGTCTTTAACAGGAGTAACCAATCCCAAATCATTTAGATTGAAGTAGGAATCTTTAGCTGAACCTGTAATTTTCTGAGGGTTCAATATAATTTCTTCACCGTTGTGTCTGACGAGATAACTTAATTGCTTGTCGTTTATTGTGGCTGAGTATTCTCCGCAGTTTGTAATGCTGGAGTTGTCATAATCAAATCGGGTGTATATGTCATTGTTTTTGAACTGTGAATTTTTGATATCGTATGCTGTGGATAAACTGTAAACCGCTCCTCCTTTACCTGCTACATTGTCTGTAAATGTAGAATCGAGAATAGTTGCCTCTTCAAAGTCAAGATATACGGCTCCACCGCATCCGTCAATTTCATGTGCGCTGTTGTTTGTAAATGCGCCATTTTTAATTATAACATTTGCCCTTGATGAGTAGATTGCTCCTCCGTTTTCAGATACAGTATTGTCTGTGAAATTGGAGTTTGCCACAGCAAGTGATCCTCCCAGCTGAAGTATTGCTCCTCCAAATTCTGCAGTGTTTTTGTTAAACAGAGTATTTGCGATTAAAACATATCCTTTACCTGTAGTATCAGTGGCGGCTGCGATATCTGCAAAAACAGCTCCACCATTTCTTCCGGCACTGACGTTTGTAAACTCACAGTCATTAATTACTAATACAGGATACATCTTTTGATTAGCTGTTTTTACTGCAACTGCTCCCCCAGTTGCAATTGCACTTAAGTTAATGAATTTTGATTTTGTGATATTTGTGATGTATGAATTATATATTGCAGTTGCATATCTTGAGGTAGTGTTTGCAAAAATAGTGTCTGAAACAGAAATCATACAATTGCTTCCATAAATCAAACTCCATTTTATAGGATTTTTGTTTGTAAATGTTGCATTTGTAATATATATTTTGGAAGACATTCCGAATATTGCAGATCCGGCCTCTTTAGCAGAATTGTCAGTGAATTTATCGTTGGTACTGTAATAGTCACTATTAATTGCATATACAGCACCTCCGTAATCCTGAGCATTGGCATTTATGAATGTGACATTGATGGTATTCAATGTGCAACTCTTCAATTGTATTGCAGAGTCATTGGTGTTTTTAAATACAATATTTTTTAATGTTAATGTTCCACCATTCACATTAAATATAGTAGTTTTGCCGTCAGCATCGATTACGTGATTATTACCATCAATGGTAAATTTTCTGTTTTTAAAATCTATTTTCTTGATTTTGTCAGTATCTTTATATTTATAGTCACTTTCTAAAGTTATTGAATCATCTGCTTCTTTTATCGTTTTTGATAAATCATCATATGACATTACAGGAGCATCAGAAACAACATCCTGTGTGCTATTCAGTTGCAATGTGTCTGAAACTGTCTGATTTGCATCTTCAGCACACACAATTTCCATTGTCATTATCAATAAGAACAGAAAGACTATACTTATCTTATGAAATTTCAATATTTTTCCTCCATTTTATACATTATTTATTTCTGTTTGCCACATATAAAGTAATTTCATTTTTTTGACCATATTCATTGTTGGAACAACTTTAGTTATTTCATTTGCTGCGTATGAGATAGATTTAAAAAATCTGTTAATCATAGTTATATACACTAATTTGAATCTTTGGAGGAAATTTGTCATGTATCAGAATATTGAAGGAATTGATATCGGAGATTATTCATATGACGCAGTATGTCTTAACTGCCAGTATTGGATAATTGACGGTATCGGCGGAGGAGGCATGATTTGTGGGCATGGAAATGGATTTACAAACCCTGATGATACCTGCCGCATGTTTAGGGCTTTAAACTCCATGGATGATGACTACAACAGTTATCTGAACAAATCACAAAAAATGGAAATATGGAAAAGCCACCCATAATCAGCTTAAAATTGAATATTAAATGGAATCACAAACCCTTTTGGGTTGTGAGCTTTAAAACATTCTAAAATACAGTTAAATATAATTGAGATTAAAAAAATTGATAAAATTCATATAAAACAAGGGAGGAAATTAAAAGCATGAAAAAATCATGCTTTAATTATGAAAAAAATATCACATTTAGTAAAATTAATTTGAGAAAGACATGTTAATCTTTTGATTTAACACGTCTTTGCACAAGTAACTATATAGATAAGGCCATATATAAAGTTTTTCGAATGTAAGTGCTTACTTGCATCTTAAAAATAAAAATAAAGAAATTTAAAAAGTTATTTTGAAAAATAAAGCATCACAAAATATTAAAATGAATTTTAAAATAAAATTCTTTAAAATTAACTTATTAATATCTTGAGAATCATCCAAATAATGCCCCAAGACCCAATAATGGCGCCCCTTCATCTCTATTATCATCAGAGTCATGTTTTTTAGGATATTTGAGTTTGTTTTTGAACATATTGCGGACATTGGCTGATTTGCAGTGCAATACTATTCTGTAAATGGAAGCGATATCATCCACCTTATCTCGAACAGCGAAAAGCTCACTGCACATAGGGATTTCATTTTCTATTAGAAATTCCTCTATCATTTTCATATCATTGAAATCTGACCTTGATAGGATTGAAAGGCATAT
>NZ_JBGULU010000061.1:0-8383 GCF_045116495.1 Methanobrevibacter sp.
TAATTTTCCTATCTCATCTATCGCTTCACCATCAATAATAACGTTATCTAAGTCAAATACTACAAGTTTAATCAATAATACCACCAAATTATATTAAATCTAGCTCACTTAATCTGTCGTAAGCTCTTTCGACGCCTAATTTAGCATCGCTACGGGTTTTAGCTCCAGTACATACAACTTTACCAGAACCAAATAATAATAAGACCACTTTAGGGTCAGATAATCTGTATACTAAACCAGGGAATTGTTCTGGTTCATATTCAGTATCTTCAAGTTCTAAAGCTACAGCCTCTAAGTTTAATGTGGATTCTAAGTTAGCAGAAGCCACAATGTTTTGAATTTTTATTTCAAATTCTTCAGGAATGTCTGTGTCGACTTTCCTCATTAAATCTACAGTTCTCTTAATTGCTAATTTAGAGTCATCTATAGATTTTGCTCCAGTACAAACAAGTTTTCCAGAACCAAAAATTAAAGCTGCAGTTTTTGGATCTTTAAGTTTGAAAACTAAACCTGGAAATTGTTCACGATTATAAGAAACACCCTCCAACATATTAGAGCTTTCAATTTCTTTTAAATCGATGTCTTTACCAATGCTTGCAGAAGCAACAATGTTTTCTATTTTTATATCAACATCGGTCAAATTTAAAACCTCCATAAGTTATTAAAAGCAGTAAGTAAAATTTAAAGAAAACAAAAAAAATACGTTAAATTTTTACTAATAAAATATATAGTTTAAATAGTATATAAAGGTATGTTTATTTTTCGCATTTTTCAAAATTTTTAAAAAATTTCAAAAAAAAATAATTTAGAATTCTATTTTGAGGCAGATATTTTTCCAAAATTACTATTTAAATAAATGTTATATTTTAAATAAAAATATTATAAAAATACATATGATAAAATCATAAAAAAGAAAATAATAAAATCTCAACAGTATTTAAATGGCAAAAAAATTTTTAAAAAAAAATGGAAAATAAGCTATAATTTTTAAAAAAAATTAAGATAATACATTATTTTAAATTAAGCAAATCATTGCAATAATATTATTATTTATATAAAGTCAACTAAATCTAATATCTATATTGAGGTAACCAACATGGAAAAAATAAGTATAATTATACCTTGTTATAACATGGAAAAACTTGTCGGAAAATGTATTTCCTCCATAAAAGATCAAACTTATACCAATTTTGAAGCCATTTTCGTTGATGACGGCAGCCAGGACAGGACAAAAGAGGTAATTGAAGAGAACATAAAAGACGATGAAAGGATGAAATATGTTTATAAGGAAAATGGTGGCCTTTCATCAGCAAGAAACTTTGGTTTGGATATGATAGACTCCAAATATGTTTGTTTTATAGACAGTGACGATTATGTTGAAAAAGATTATCTGATGGAACTGTATAACAGCCTAATCGAAAATGACTCTGACATTTCCGTCTGTTATTTTAACAGAGTTTTTGAAAATAAAATTGAACTGAATAAATTTAAAAGCGTTTTTTACAATCTGGTCAGGTTTCCGGCAGCATGGAATAAATTATATAAAACCTCATTATTCAAGGACAATGACATATATTTCCCTCCGGGAAAATGGTATGAAGATCTGGGAACATTTCCCAAGTTATACATGATGTCAAATAAAAAGATTTCAATTGTTGAAAAGCCTTTATATCAATATATTCAAAATCCGACATCAATCACACATACTTTTGACGAAAGAATATATGACAGCTATGACATGATCAAAACCAATGAAGATTTTGCCAAAAAGAATAATATCTTTGACAAATACCATTCAGAACTGGAATACCTTAATGTCTATCATACCCTAATCGGGACCGTTTACAGAAGCAGCTTTTTAGAAGGATTTAATGAAGACAAAGTAAAAGAGATTGTTAAACATGTAAGCGACAAATATCCTAATTGGTACAAAAATGAAGGAATAAAAGAGCTGCGGATATTTTACAGAATATATTTAAAGGCACTTCAGCATAAACAGTACAAATTAATCGTATTTTTATTGAAATTATTACACGACAAAATTAATGTGAGCTAAATTATGATAGAAGTTGAAGTTAAAGCCAAAATCAGTAGCTTTGAAGAAATAGAGCAAAAACTCGATGAAATCGGTGCGACAAAAACCAAAAAGGAATTTCAGGAAGACATTTACTTTAACAGCCCGGTAGTGGATTTTGCACAAACTGACGAAGCTCTTAGAATCAGAACCACAAAAGAAAATGACAACACCAACATATTCATCACCTACAAAGGTCCGAAAATAGATTCCGCATCAAAAACAAGAAAAGAAATCGAAATGGGAATTGAAGATTCTGTTAAATGCGCAGATATTTTCGAAGAAATCGGATTTAAAAAAGTGAGAACCATCAGAAAAAACAGACAGTATTATGAATACGAAAATTTTGAAATATCCCTAGATGATATTGAAGGTCTTGACCCATATATGGAAATAGAGGTTGCCTTAGAAGACGGCCAGGACTACAGTGAAGCTCAAAACGAAATTTTCGAACTGTTTGAGAAATTGGGAATCACAGACGGGTTTGAAAGAACCTCCTATCTGGAATTATTAGAAAACTTATATAAATAAAAAAGTCGTTATAGATATATAATATTAAGATTAATTTTAAGAAGTGATTATATTGCAATATTTTATAAGTCATTATAATAAAGAGTCTGAATTAACATTTCCTGATGACATTACAATTTATGACACTACTTTAAGAGACGGTGAACAAACACCTGGAGTTTGTTTTAGCTTTGATGAAAAATTAGAAATCGCAAGAAAACTTGATCAGTTTAAAATCCATCAGATTGAAGCCGGTTTTCCAATAGTTTCAGAAAAAGAAAAGGAAACCGTGAAGGCAATAGCCAATGAAGGGCTTGATGCTACAATTCTTGGATTGACAAGGACAAAACCTGAAGATATTGATGCGGCACTTGACTGCGACGTGGACGGAGTAATCACATTTGTTGGAACATCAGACATCCATCTTGACCATAAAATGCACATTACAAGACAGGATGCTATCAATTTATGTGAAAATGCAGTGGATTATGCTAAAGACCACGGATTATTCGTGGCATTTTCCGCAGAAGATGCAACAAGAACAGATATTGAATTTTTAAAACGCATATACTGTAAAGCTCAAGAGTGCGGAGCAGACAGAGTACATATCGCCGACACCACAGGAGCCATCACTCCTCAAGGAATCAAATACCTGGTGGAAGAGCTTATAAAAGACATTGACATTGACCTTGCTGTTCACTTGCACAATGACTTCGGATTGGCAGTAATAAATTCGATCACCGGTGTTTTGGCAGGTGCAAAAGCTGTATCAACTACCGTTAACGGTATTGGTGAGAGAGCAGGTAATGCTTCCTTAGAAGAGCTCATCATGGCAATGAAAATCCTATACGGAAAGGATTACGGCTTCAAAACTAAATACATTAAGGAATTATCAGACCTCGTGTCAAAATATAGCGGTCTTCCAATCCCATACAACAAACCTATTGTTGGAAATAACGTATTCAGACATGAATCCGGAATCCATGTCGATGCGGTTATTGAAGAGCCTTTATGTTATGAACCATACCTTCCGGAACTGGTCGGTCAAAGAAGACAACTTGTTTTAGGTAAACATTCAGGATGCAGAGCCGTTAGAGCAAAATTAAATGAATGTGAACTTGACGTTAGTGACGAAGAACTTATCGAAATAGTAAAACAAGTCAAAAAATCCAGAGAAGAGGGAAAATACATTAACGACCAAGTATTCAAGGACATAGTTAAAAAAATCAGTAAAAAGGAATAAATATCATGAACATTACTGAAAAAATATTATCTTCAAAAGCGGGCCATGAGGTGACACCGGGAGAAATCATAGAAATACCAGTCGACCTTGCGATGTCACACGACGGCACATCACCTCCTGCCATCAAAACCTTTGAAAAAATTGCAGACAAAGTTTGGGACAGTGAAAAGATAGCAATTATCTTTGATCACAATATCCCGGCAAATACAATCGGTTCTGCAGAATTTCAAAAAGTTTGCAGAAATTTCATTAAAACTCAAAACATTACCAAAAACTTTATTCACGGTGAAGGAATCTGCCATCAGGTAGTTCCTGAAATGGGGCTGGTCGAACCTGGAAAAGTCATTGTAGGCGCCGATTCACATACCTGTACCTACGGTGCTTTTGGAGCATTTTCAACAGGTATGGGAGCAACAGACCTTGCAATGGTTTGGGCAACCGGCAAAACCTGGTTCATGGTTCCCGAAGCCATTAAAATGACTGTGGAAGGAGAGCTTAACCCGTACATTGCACCGAAAGACATCATACTAAACATTATCGGAGAAATTGGAATAGCAGGTGCAACATATAAAACCGCTGAATTCTGCGGTGAAACAATAGAAAACATGGGAGTCGAAGGAAGAGCGACCATGTGTAATATGGCTATTGAAATGGGAGCCAAAAATGGAATAATGGAACCTAACCGTGACGTGATTAACTACATCTGTAAAAGAACCGGCAAAACCGAAGGCGAACTGAACATTGTAAAATCAGATAAGGATGCAATATACTCAAAGGAGATGCACTTTGACATTACCGACATGGAACCGCAAATCGCTTGCCCAAATGATGTTGACAATGTTTGTGACATCTCAAAAATTGAAGGAACTGCGATAGATCAATGTTTAATTGGTTCTTGTACAAATGGACGACTATCAGACTTAAAAGATGCATGCGATATTTTAGAAAATCAGAAAATATCCGATGACATCAGATTACTTATTCTTCCGGCTTCAAGAGAAATATACAAAAAAGCTATGCATCTAGGCTACATTGACACTTTTATTGATGCAGGAGCAATTATTTGTAATCCTGGCTGCGGACCTTGTCTTGGAGGGCATATGGGAGTATTATCTGAAGGAGAATCATGCATCTCAACAACAAATAGAAACTTTAAAGGTAGAATGGGTGACCCTAAATCATCTGTTTACCTGTCAAATTCAAAAGTAGTAGCTGCTTCAGCAATTACAGGAGTTATTACAAATCCTAAAGACTTATAAGTGATTTAAATGACAACAGAAAAAAACGAAGCAAATAAACGGCTTATTGAAAAAATAAATGATTTAGAAAAAGAATACGGGCAAACATTTTCCAACACACAGAAAATTCTCCTGACAACAGACGGATCAATTACAGCAATTTTGGACGTTCTGTACGGTAAAATTAACCTGTTTACAATTGACCAGCATTTTGGAAAGGCAGATGAAAATCACGCCAAATTAGTGAATGTTAATGTTGGAGATGAAATTAATTTCAGAGAAGTTATAATGCATAAGAAAGACCAACCTCTGATTTATGCAATATCCCATGTTCCGCTAGGCAGATGCAGTGATGAAATCTGTTCCGATTTATTAAGGGCAGACATACCTATCGGAAGAATTTTAAAAAATTATAAAATCGAGTCTAGAAGAGAAGTTAACAACATATTTATAGAAAAACCAAATGAAAAGCTGCAGGACTTATTCAAAACTGATGAAGACTTTTTAGCCCGTGATTATGTTATCATCAACAATGACGACATATTGATGTGGATTAAAGAAATGTTTCCAGTAAGTTATTTCACAGAAATTTAGGTGGTTTACATGAATTCCAAAACTGACATAATTCCAAATGTAGCTAGGGAAAAAATAAAGGAATTGGAAGATGAAAACGATATAAAACTCTCAAATTTACAAAAGGTACTCTGCTCCGTAGAGGGACCCATCGCTAGAGTTTTAGATATTCTGTATGGTGATATGAACATATTCGTATTGGACCAGCACATAGAAAAGGCAAATGAAGATATTGCCGAAAAAGTTGAGATAAATACAGGCGATGAAGTAGACATAAGAGAAGTCATTCTGCATAAACATGGCCGCCCTCTTGTCTATGGCTTATCCTACATCCCAAAAGACAGATGCAGCAATACCGTCATTGAAGAATTACTTAATGAAAATATAACTACCGGCAGAATACTGCTGGAGCATGAAATAGAAACAATAACAAAAATAGAGAAAATTTATCTTGAAAAACCGGATGCGAAACTTCAAGACCTATTTCACAACGAAGGAGACCTGTTAACACGTGAATTTATACTGATACACAAGAAAAACATAGTTATCTGGTCTAAAGAAGCATATCCATTAAGCTATTTCATGATGTAACCAAGGTGTTAAAGATGGGTGTTAAACTTAAAGACATTATTGAACCGGAAAAAATTGATTTTAAAGATCTTGAAGGAAGAGCCGTATCCATTGATGCGTTCAATACTCTCTACCAGTTTTTATCAACAATAAGGCAGAGAGACGGAAGGCCACTGACTGATGAACATGGAAATGTGACCTCACACCTAAGCGGAATACTGTATAGGAACTCATCAATGGTTGAAAAGGATATAAAACCAATTTATGTCTTTGACGGAAAGTCCTCAGAACTTAAAAGCGACACCCAACAAAAAAGAAGAGAAGTGAGAGACGAAGCAGAAAAAATCTACAAAGAGGCTTTAGCAGAAGGAGATACTGAAAAAGCACGCAAGTTTGCTATGAGATCATCAAAGCTATCCCCTGAAATTATTGAATCATCTAAAAAACTGTTAACATTAATGGGAATACCATATGTTGAAGCTAAAGGAGAAGGTGAAGCTCAAGCGGCATATCTTGTTGCAAACGGTGACGCTTATGCAGTGGCTTCACAGGATTACGACTGTCTGCTATTCGGGGCAAAAAGAGTTGTAAGAAACCTGGCAATTAACTCAAATTTGGGAAATCTTGAATATTACGAATTAAACAGAGTTTTAAAAGAATTGGATGTTACAAGAGAGGAACTAATAGATATGGGAATCTTAATTGGTACAGATTTCTGCGAAGGTCTGAAAGGGATTGGTGCTAAAACTGCACTTAAATTAGCTCACAAAGGCCAACTTAAAGAAAAATTAGCTGAACTCCAAAAACAATCTACACATGACCTGGATGAAATAAGAGAACTGTTTTTAAATCATAATGTCAATACTGACTATAAAATCAAATGGGAAAAACCAAACCAAGATAAACTAATCGAGTTTTTATGTTATGAACATGGTTTTTCTGAAAATCGTGTGACAAAAGCATCTGACAAACTTAAGAATTTAAACTCTTCACAGGGAAGTCTTGATGCGTGGTTCTAGAATACATTTAAATAATCTTAAATTATACTATTAAATGGATTCCTATATTAAATATAAAATGCAATCTACCACCACACACCCCAGATTGCAAAACACGATTTAAATGGCAGCTGTAATGGATGCGGTGAATGCTGTTTATAGGATATATTTAATATAATCAGTGAATCCTGATGTTGATGGTTTCTCACCACCCTTTAACCCGGAAACCATCGATATCTTTAATATGGTGGGAAATCTTCACCAAATACTTTTTTTGCATACTTCACAGCCAAATCAACTTGAGGAGCATAATCTTTAAGCATTTGACATTCAAAATGATTTCTGGAGGGTGATTTTAAAATAAGCTTTAATAAATCCTCATAGGTTTCAATAGCTAAATCTTTATTGAAATCATATTCGTCTATGAGTTTAGGAGTTAATTTTTCAATGCAAGGAAATTCCAAAGTTTTACAGACAGTTTCTGTTGAAAAATAGGTCATTCTAATTAAAGGTGAAACTGAAGACACCAATATATAATTGCCCAACTTTATCAACGGAGGAATGCCTGTTTTTTTATATCTTTCCATTGATGTGAGTTTTTCATAATTTTTGAGGTTATAGCAGTGAAGTTCTGTGTAAAAATCCGGTTTTAGGGTTTCTATTAAATCCAAAATCTTTAAACCTAATTCAGTTTGATAATATTCTTTTTTAATAGTGGAAACATATGGGGTTTTATCAAAATTATAAAAATAGAATTGTCCCGGCGATAAATCCTCCTCATTGATTCTTTTAATGAATTTTAAAGAAGTGAGACCCTCATTTCCGTGAACTCCACCAATAAATAGTTTGGTTGGACCGGAACCGTTGTCAATATATCTGAAATATGACATGAAAAAAAGTAAAATTGGAAGGAAATTTATGTTCCTTCTTGCCAGTTAGCCATGTAAGCTTTTTGTTTGTCAGTTAATGAGTCGATTTCAATGCCCATTGCATCTAATTTCATGGATGCTACGGTATAATCGATTTCATCAGGAGCTTTGGTTACTCCTACAGGCAAATCATTTTCGAGGATGTGTTTAGCAGATAAAGCCTGTACTGCAAAACTCATGTCCATAATTTCGGCAGGATGTCCCTGTCCTCTTGCAGCAGATAAGTTTACTAATCTTCCGTCAGCAAG
>NZ_JBGULU010000062.1:0-2641 GCF_045116495.1 Methanobrevibacter sp.
AAAACCATTGAACAAGCTTTAACCGAAATTAAAGGTGTTGGAATATCTTTATCTAAAACTATGTGCCGTACTTTAGACTTAGATTTAGATGCTAAAATTGGATACATTGCTGACGAAGATGTTTTAAGAATTGAAGAAATTTTAGAAAATCCTCAAAAATTTGACATTCCATCCTGGATGTTAAACAGAAGAGAAGATTACGAAACTGGTGATGACATTCACTTAATTGAATCAGATCTTGATATGACTTTAAGAGATGATTTAAACAGAATGAAAAAGACCAGAAGTTATAAAGGTAGAAGACATGAAGTTGGTTTACCTGTTAGAGGTCAAAGAACCAAATCTACTTTCAGAAAAAGTTCTTCAGTTGGTGTAAAACGTTCACGCGGATAGGCATAGAGCTTTTTTTTAGAAATTTAATTATTAAATTCAATTTTATAAGGAGATGTTTTAATGGGACAACCTAGAAAATCAAGGAAAAAGTATAATACACCACCACATCCTTGGAATGCGGAAAGAATTAAAAATGAAAATAAATTAATGACTAAATACGGTTTAAAAAACAAAAAAGAAATTTGGAAAGCCGATACTTTAGTCAGAAGATACAGTAGGGAAGCAAGATACTTACTTGGTTTTTCTGCTGACCAAATGGTGGAAGAAAAATTAGAATTATTAGGACACTTAGCTAGAACCGGTGTTTTGCCAGAAGGTGCAGCTCTTGAAGAAATCTTAGATTTAAATGTTGAAGATATCTTAAGAAGAAGATTACAAACAATCGTATACCAAAAAGGTTTAGCTCGTACTCCTAAAGAAGCAAGAATGTTTGTTGTACACGGCCACATTGCATTAAACGGTAAAAAAATCAATTCACCAAGTTATGTGGTATTGAAAGGTCAAGAAGATGATATAGGATTCTATCGTTCTTCACCTGTAGCAAAACAAATTGAAGAGTACAACAAAGGTAAGGATAACAAAGCTAATACAGAAGAATAAAGGGTGTAACTATGGCAAAAGATGAAAAATGGGGTATAGCAAATATTTACTCATCATTTAATAACACTATTATTACTGTAACAGATATTACTGGTGCTGAGACTATTTCTCAATGGTCTGGTGGAAAAGTTGTTCGTGCAGACAGACAACAAGCTTCACCTTTCGCAGCAATGGCTGCAGCAACTAGAATAGCTGATGATGCTAAAGAAAAAGGATTCGTCGGATTACATATTAAAGTAAGAGCTCCTGGTGGAAACGGACCTAGAAGTCCAGGACCTGGTGCACAAGCTACTATCCGTGCTTTAGCAAGAGCTGGAATCAAAATAGGAAAAATCGAAGACATCACTCCTATTCCTCACGATGGTACTGGAAGACCGGGTGGTAAAAGAGGAAGAAGAGTATAATTGGAAGGGTTTAATATGGAGATAGAAGTTAGAAGTCAAAGCGAAAATGAAATCGTATTCGTTGTTCGCGATGCAGAAGTACCTTTTATCAATGCTATTAGAAGATGTGCAATGGTTAATGTGCCTAAAATAGCTATTGAAGATGTAAATATTATTAGAAACGATTCTGCTATGTTTAATGAGGTACTTGCTCATAGACTTGGTTTAACTCCTTTAGTTTCTGATCTTGATGCTCTTGAAGGTTTGTCTTTACCTGAAGATGATGACTGGGAAGAGTATTCAAATGGAATTATGTTTAGTTTAAAAGAAGTGGGACCTAAAGTAGTTTATTCTAAAGATTTAATATCTTCAGACTCAAAAATTAAACCAGTATACGACACAATTCCTTTAGTAAAACTTAAAGATGATGAAGTACTCGACATTGAAGCTGTTGCAAAAGTGGGATACGGTAAAGAACATGCAAAATGGATGCCAACTACTGTATGCGCATACAAACAGTATCCTGAAATAACTTTCAGGGAAGATGAAGAGGTTGATTATGATTGTGCATTAGCATGTCCTCGTGGAGTTTTAAAATCCGACAGGAGATCCAAAAAGATTAAAATTTTGGATATCGAAAACTGTACAATGTGTAGAAGCTGTGTTAGGGCTTCTGCTAACGGTTACATTAACGTAGGACATAAAGATAATGATTTCATATTTAGGATTGAAACAGATGGAGGAATGCCTCCTAAAGAAGTTTTATTAAAAGCTTGTGATGTATTAGGTGAAAAAGCAGAAAAGTTTATCAAATTTAGTGATGAAGGAGGAAGTAAATAATGGTTAAGAAAGTAGTAAAAACAAATCCTAACCTTATTGAACTTATTAATAAACTTTATGAACAATCAAGAAGTGAAGATGCAGCTATTTGGAAAGATGTTGCTCAAAGACTTGAAAGGTCTAATAGAAGAACCGCTGAAGTGAACTTGTCTGATATTGCAAGATATGCTAATGCTGGTGAAACTATTTTAGTACCAGGTAAAGTTTTATCAAACGGTAATTTAGAAGAAAAAGTAGATGTTGTAGCATTAAAATTCTCAGCTAAAGCACAAGAAAAAATCGAAAGTGCTGGTGGAGAATGCATCTCAATTGATGAGATAATCGAATCAAATCCTAACGGATCAAACATTAGGATCATGGAATAAATAGGGTGTTATTATGATTATTGATGGAGAAGGATGCGTTTTAGGAAGATTAGCTAGTGT
>NZ_JBGULU010000063.1:0-3868 GCF_045116495.1 Methanobrevibacter sp.
GTACTTACTGCAGATGCGAAAAAACCTACCATAATACTTAATCCAAGTCCTGCAATTGTTCGCTGAAACATGTCTCTTCCCATCCAATCAGTACCGAAAAGATGTTCTAGGGAAGGCATTTGATTGGCGCTGGCAAAATTAGACGGAATATCCCTTATGAAATAACCGGAAATAAATATGGACACAATAACCAATATGGATATTGCTATAATCACAAGAGTTTTTGTTCTAAGATTTGCAGAGTATATAAACCATTGTTTTTTATCATCTGCTTTTTGTTTTTTAATCATTGAACTCACTCTCCTTGATTCTCGGGTCAATGAAGTAATAAGAAATATCCGCAAGCAGGTTACCTACAAATACAAATATTGCACTTATAACAACAATTCCTAAAAACAGAGGCACATCATTTTGAAGACCTGCAGCAACTGCCGTTTGACCGATACCTGGATAAGAAAATACTTGTTCCACCATTACGGCACCACCAAACAATTCACTGAATGATAAGAATTGTAATGTGATTGCAGGAAGCAGTATATTCCTAATTCCATGATTTTTTACTAAATCCCAACCTTTTTCACCTCTAGATTTTGCGAATAATACATAATCAGAAGATAAAACTTGAACCAATTCATTACGTGTGTACATTGCAATCGGAGCTAAACCGACAAGACTTAAAGTTAACGCAGGTAATACTAACCGTGATGCCCATTCCATGAATGATGCATCCGTACTTTTTACACCAATTGGAACTCCGAAACCTATTGGGAACCATCCTAAATAAACTGCAAATACCATTAAAATAAGCATTCCAACCCAAAAAGATGGAGCAGATTGAATTGCATAACAATAAACTTTAACCGCTTTATCAATCCATGATCCTTTATTTTTACCGGCTAAGACTCCTAATACAAAACCAATGATACCGCTAAATATCCATGAGATTGCCATCAATACTACAGAAGCAGAGAATTTATCAAAAATTACGTCTATGACTGGAGCACGATAGATTAAGGAAGTTCCTAAATTACCTTGAATCAAATCCAATAGCCAGTGATAGATTTTTGTTGGCAAAGGAACATTAGTACCAAAATACTGATGTAAAATTTGTCTTTGCGCTTCTGATACTGCAGCACCTTTTAGATAAGCACTAACCGGATCAATAGGGGATAAATCTAATAAAATAAAACTAAATATTGCAACAGCAACCATTAATATTATAAAACGTACTAACTTAAAACCAAAATACTTTGCTATTTTTTGTTTATTCAATGAAGTAAACCCCCTTTAAAAATTTTAAAAAAATAAAAAAAAGGAAAAATGTTTAAGCTGTGGAATTGGTTCTAGTCCAATCACAGATATTAATTAAAACATCATTTCCTAAACCGTCAGGTTGCTCGCCGATATCAATTCCATTTTTAATGAAATAGTTGTAGTCGTAGTTAACAAGCCATGCAAATGGAGCATCACCAGCAGGACCCCAACCTCCATCACCAGTAAGTGCAGATTGAGCCCATAATGCGTTAGCAGCATTTAAATCAGTTGAATGCATAGCATCTTCCATCAATTTATCGGAAGCTGAATTGTTATATAAACCAGGGTTCATGTAGAATTCATCCGCTTCTTTACTGTGGTATTGTTGATAGATGGATTTGTATGGGTCAGGAGAAGTTTGTTGCATTAATGCAGCAGAGCTGTACATGTTAGCATAGATTGTATCCCAATCAGCACCTTTGAGGTTTACTTCAATTCCAATTTCTTTTGCTTGTTCAGCAAATACTGTGGATAAAGATTGTCTGTCAAGATAATCTGGTGGGTAGTATAAATCAAATGATGCTTTTGTACCATTCTTCTCTACGATTCCATCACCATCGGTATCATTCCAACCTCCTTCGCTCAAGATTTGTTTTGCTCTAGTTACATTACCGTCTTGAACTTTGGAAGCATTGTTAGCATAGTCTCTTGTATCTACACTGGTGTATTCTGGAGTTGCATGTCCTGCGAAGATATCATCACACATTGTTTGACGATTAACACCTACGTTTAATGCTTCTCTGATTGCTTTATCAGCTGTTACGTTGTTACCGATTTTCCAACCGCTTTGATTAGTTACTTCACCGGTATCTTCAAGGTAAGGGAAAGATACACCTTGTGCTCTTCCTGCAGATTTTTCAACAAATTGATATCCGTCAACAGTTTGGTTTAATGAAGAGGTTGCAACCGGCACTACATCCACTTGACCGGATTTGGCGAGTTCTAACCAAGTAGATTCTTCAGGGAATAATAAGGTAATTTGAGTGAAGTATGGTTTATCGCCATAGTAATTATCATTTACTTTGAAAATTGCTTGTTGACCTTTATCCCAGTGGTCCAGTACATAAGGTCCGGTACCAATTGGGTTTTCACCGTAAGTATTGTTATCATATTCTTCAGGTACAATACCGACATATCTTAAATCATAAATAAATGTTGATCTTGGTTCTACTAAATTAAATTCAACACAAGTATCATTTTTAGCAGTTACATTAGCAAGATTTGTTAAATCCAAATCTGTTTCAGTATTTTTTGCAGTGTTGAATGTGGTTTCTACATCTTTTGCATTGAAAGATGAATTGTCTGAGAATTTAACATCGTTTCTTAAATTTACAGTCCATGTTTTACCATCACTACTAATTGAATAACCAGTAGCCAAATCTGGAACTATTGTTCCATTTTTATCTGTTTTAAATAAACAGCTTTGTACTAATGGATTATAATTTTGGTGTCCGCATCCCCAACCGGTAAGTGGGTTAAAACCAGATTCCGGTTCTTTAATGTTACTGTGAGCTGCTACTGTTAAATGTGTAGGATCATTGTCTGATGAGCCACCCATCAATGCAAAAGCAGCAACAAGAATAACTAGGATTGCTACAACAGCACCTATAATCATCATTGTTTTCTTTTCCATAACTTTTCACCATTTTCTATAATTCCATATTAAAATAAGAGTATTACTTTTTAGCTAAAAATTACTCGATAAGTAATACTTTTAAAAATTATTTTAATATCAATATAATATTTAAAATGTAGATATAAAAAGATATTTATTACTTTTAAACTTAAATGGAAAACAAAATCTTTTATTATGGATTAAACTAAGAAAATGAATAATAAAAAAAAACATTGAAACAAAAATTTGACAGTATACAAAATTTTAAATCACAATTTTAAACAAAATAAAAATTTGAATAGAATTAAAAGTAATACTTTCCTTAAATTTAAATAACATTACCTCCAAATATTCGGCCATGGCTCTATCTCTTAAACTTAAAAAATATCTAATAAAGAACGGTGCAACAGAAGTGGGCTATGCCGACATCACCAATTTCACACCCCAACCCAAATTAAAAAAAGGAGTTGTTTTCTATATAGCATACCCAAAAGAAATTATACGAACCATGGAAAATGCACCAACTCCAGAATATCTCGAAGAATTAATCAGTTTAAATACAAGATTAGATGCCCTTGGAATGAAATGCGAAGAATTTCTGATAGATAAAGGATATAATGCATATGCCCAGACAAAGAAGAGACTGGGAACTGATTTTGGAGAATTTAATTCCTTCGAACTGCCTCATAAAACAATAGCTACACGTGCAGGGCTCGGATGGATTGGCAAATCAGCATTATTTACTACAAAAGATTACGGATCTGCACTTAGATTATCTTCAGTCCTAACTGATGCCCCTCTGGAAATTGGAAGCCCCATACTTAAATCAAGATGCGGCAAATGTATGGAATGCAGGGATGCGTGTCTTGGAGGGGCAATAAGCGGAAGAGAATGGAACTATAAATTAAAAAGAAATGATTTTTACGATGATAAAAAATG
>NZ_JBGULU010000064.1:0-3133 GCF_045116495.1 Methanobrevibacter sp.
TATTTTTTTGAGTGTAATTTCAACTCTTGCGCTGATGTTGGTTTTTTCCGGTAACATAATACATATATTTATTATGTATTATATATAAAATTTTATTATAAAAAAAATATAAAAGTAATAATAAATATTACTTTCACTTATGAAAAATAGTTTTTATTTAAGAGTTATATACGTGAGATATATTTTTTGAAGTTATTCTCCGTCATCCATTTCATCAAGTTCCTTTTGCAAGTCATGGATTTGCATTTCCTTGTAAAATCTTTCGAACTTGCCTACTTCAATGAGATAAGCTGAAACTTCAAGAGCATCCCTATAGGTATAATTGGACTCTTTGATAATTTGCTTTTTATCTTCATCCATGTAGGATGATGTATTATTTATATTGGCCATAGCTATTACAACCGGTATATAATAATTAATATAATATTTTATTATTTCAATTATATAAAATTATCATTAAAAATTCATGACAATATGTTTTCAGGATTATGTTGAGAATTTCAAAATACGAATTAAATGCCTAAATAGATTTAGTTGAATTAATATGGAGTTTTTTTAGAAAAAAGTTTGAATAACGAGCTGATCTCCATAATAATTCAACTGACCTTTACCAATATCTAGCCACCCAAATAATTTTTGAGTGGTACTAATTAATCTTAATTTAAACATATTTAAAGGAAGTGCGAGAGAGCAGATGATGACTAATCATTGATGAGGATATTGAATCATTTCATGATCGATGTTTCCATCAAGATATGATTGATATAATTAATAGCTATGTTTTTTCATTCAATTAAATTAGATGACATTGACATTAATGGCAACCTTTTTGGATTTGATTTTTAAACAGAGATATATATGCAAGGGTTCCAGAAAGTAAGTTTTGAATAGTAAATGGTCAATGGTAATGTGAGTATTTGAAAAAAATATTAAAGTGTATCATTTGAGATGATAATTTTATCAAATCAGATAATACACAGAAATTATAATCCGTTGTGTTTATTTTTTAGCTTTTCTGTAATCCTTTCCTGAAATCTTATAATTCACAAGAGTTGAGGAATAAATGATTACAATAACTGACCCGATATTGTGAACCAATGCTCCTGCAATTGGATCTAAAACACCAAGAATAGCTAATATCATTGCAATTATATTTAAAGCTAGGGAGAATGTAATGTTTAAATTAATTGTTCTCAATGTTTTTCTTGCAATGGCTATCAGGTGAGGTATGTCACCTATATTGTCATTGATTAAAGCGATGTTTGCTGCTTCTATGGAAACGTCACTTCCAATGCTTCCCATTGCTATTCCTACATTAGCTTTTCTTAGGGACGGTGCATCATTTATTCCATCACCAATCATTGCTACTTTATTTCCTTTTAATTGCTCTTGTTTGATGTATTCAGTTTTATCTTCGGGAAGACAGTTGTATTGAGCGTTTGTAACCTTAACCTCTCGGGAAATGAATTTTCCGGTTTCTTCATTATCTCCTGTTAGAAGTGTGGTTTTCATTCCTAAACGTTTAAGCTGTTTTACGGTTTGCCTTGAATTTTCACGCAATGTATCTGCAAGCAATACTATTCCAATGATTTCATTGTCTTTTGCGACAAATATGGTGATTTCTCCATTTTTGTTTTCTTCATCATAATTTAATGGAATGTTTTCTGCTTCGAGAAGTTTTTTATTTCCGGCGATAATTTTTGATCCTTCAATTATTCCAGTGACTCCTTTTCCGATGTGCATTTTGAAATCAGAAACATTTGCCAAATCTGTCTTATTGTAATATTTGACTATGGCCTTTGCAAGGGGATGTTCTGATTTTGATTCAAGGGATGCGAGAAGATACATCATTTCTTCTTCGTTGTCTGAAATTACTTTTACAACTTCCGGTGTTCCGTGTGTTAATGTTCCTGTTTTATCAAATACCAGTTCATCTACACGTGCCAGTTCTTCAAGGGATTCTCCGTCTTTTACCAGGATACCGTATTTTGTCAGGTTTCCTATTGCGGCCATTATTGCTGTCGGTGTTGCCAGAACCAGTGCGCATGGGCAGAATACTACCAGTATTGTAACTGATCTTATTATTTCTCCGGTTACGAAGTATGTTATTATTGCGCTTAAGAATGCAATTATTACGATCCATGTTGCCCATCTGTCTGCTGATCTTACGATTTTTGCGTTTTCAGGTTTTGATGATTCCACCAGTCTGATTAACTTTTGAAGAGAACTGTCTTCGCTGACTTTTGTTGTTTTCATAGTGAATGAACCGTAGAGGTTGATGGTTCCGCTGAACACTTCGTCGTTGACTGATTTGTCAACCGGTACTGATTCGCCTGTGAGTGTGGCCTGGTCAATTGAGGTTTCTCCTTCTATTATTATTCCGTCTGTTGGAATGCTTTCACCAGGAAGCACTTTTAATGTATCTCCTATTTTAACTTCGTCAACTGGTATTTTCTCTTCAACTCCTTTTTTGATTCTTGTTGCAACCTGAGGAGTCATTTTAACAAGTTCTTCTATTCTTCCCTGTGCCTTTGACACGGTGTATTCTTCCAAAAATCCACCGATTGCCATGATTGTTGCAATTTCACCGGCCGCAAATACTTCGCCTATAATGATTGATGCTATAATGGCTATTGTAACCAGCAAATCTGCTTTTATATCAAATTCTGTTATTAGACCTTCTGCACATTCTTTAAATATTGGTATTCCGCATAATATTACTGCAATCCAAGATAGGTAATCGAGAGATAGTAGAAAACTTGCGATTACACTTATTGCGGAGATAACAATTAGCAATATGTCTATTTTTTCATCTCTACTAAAATTCATATTAAACAGCCCCACAAGTATAGGTATACCCCTTTGGGTAATAAGGTTATTTTAAAAAAAATTAAAGTCTGGAGTAATATTCTAAAATTGATGAAATGTCACTTAATGCCTCGTCTGAGTCACTTTTATCGATAGCGTCTTTAACGCAGTGCTCGAGGTGTCCTTCAACAATTATATGTCCGACTTTATGTAATGCTGATTTTGATGCATTGACTTGCATTAATATTTGTTCACATGGAATATCTTCTTCAATCATACGGTCAATTGCATTAAGCTGACCTATGATTTTTTTGATTCTTCTATG
>NZ_JBGULU010000065.1:0-2184 GCF_045116495.1 Methanobrevibacter sp.
CCTTGAAGGATTTAAGTTTAAAAAAGAAGTTTCAGATGATGATGTCATATCCCTTGATATTGATTGGATGCCTTTCAATGAATCATCCGTTTATAATTTGGAAGATGTTGACAGGTTAACTAAAGATAATAGGAATTTAAAAAAGAAATTAAAAGCTCTTGAAAAGGAAAATGAGGAAATGAGAAAAATTCTTGAAACCAGAGTATTTGATTTTGGAAACCTCATGCATAAAATCAAGAAATAATAAACACCACCTATTGTTGCAAGTGCAATAGTTGTCAATGCAACAGTTTATATATGATGAAGTTTTAATAATATCTTATGAAATCATTAGTAGTATATTATTCAAGAACTAACATTACAAAAAAACTTGCGGAAACCATCGCAAATAAAGCTGACGCTGATATAGAAGAAATCATTCCAAAAACCAATTACAACGGCAAAATAGGATATGCACGTGGAGGAAAGGATGCAATATCCTCAAAGGTAATTGATTTGGAAACTCAAAAATACAATCCGGAAGATTATGACATGGTATATCTCGGAGGTCCTGTATGGGCATCAAGACCTTCAACCCCACTGTACAGCTACATAAAACACAATGAGGGCAAGTTCAAAAATGTCAAATTCTTTGCAACAGCAGGTTCATCAGGTTTTGAAGGAGCATTCAAACATATGGAAGAAGCCTCAATAAAACCTCAAAAAACCTTAGCATTAACAACTAAGGAAGTGAAAAAAGACTTGTTTGAAGACAAGCTATCATCATTTTTAGAATAGATAACATGACCTGCGAAGATTTAAATGAAATAGATGCAACAACCATCCCGGTTGGAAAACTGCTGTATATGATCGGCAAAGGATACACAATTTATGTCAACCGCCACATCTGTGAATTTGGGATAAATACAACACAGCTTCATCTGTTATTTGAAATATCACACAAATCCGATATAAACCAGGAACAGATTGCCGAAAGATGCAACATCAACAAGGGAGCAGTTGCAAGATCAATTAAAAAACTTGAAGACAATGGACTTGTAAAAAGGCAAATCGATGAAAACAACAGACGACAAAACAAGATATCACTAACCGAAAAAGGCGAAGAAATACTTGAAAAATCAACCACTATACTTCATGATTGGGAAGAGTCCGTAATTTTGGATGAAGGATACATTTCAAAGGAAATGCTTCAAAAAATATTAATAGGAATAGCTATTAAGACAATGGAATTAAACCTGGGAGAATGTAAAAATGGCTAAAAAAAGTAAAAATATTGAGATGATTACAGGAGATCCGAAAAAAGCTATTATCAAATTGGCGCTTCCGATGATGCTTTCAATGTTGCTGATTATGCTTTATAACCTTGCAGACAGTGTATGGGTAGCAGGACTTGGAGCAGACGCTTTAGCTGCAATAGGATTCATCACACCATTATTTATGGTGCTGGTTGGTCTTGGAAACGGTATCGGAGCCGGAGCAAACTCACTTATTGCAAGAAACATCGGTGCTAAAAATTATCAACAGGCAAACAACTCTGCACTGCACGGTATTCTCCTTTCAATAATTGTATCAGCAATATTTACAATCCTTATTGAAGCCTTTATGGTACCTATCCTTCAGTTCATGGGTGCCGGCGAAACCATCGGCTATGCTATGTCTTACAGTTACATCATTTTCGGTTTCCTTTTTATCTTTGTATATTCAGGAGTTGCTTCTGCAATATTCAGGTCCGAAGGAGATATGAGAAGAGCAACAATAGCTATTGCAGTAACCGCAATCATGAATATTATTTTGGATCCGATATTCATTTACACATTGAACTTTGGAATTGCAGGAGCCGCATGGGCAACAGTAATTTCAGCATCACTGTCATGTATTGTAATGAGCTATTGGATATGGGGTAAAAAAGACCTCTACCTTGATTTGTCACTTAAAAACTTCAATTACTCATCAAAAATAATGCTTGATACCCTGCAGGTTGCAATACCTTCAACATTGGAAAATATTGTATTTTCAGCTCTAGCGATTATCATTAACAGTATGCTCGTAATGGCAGCAGGTACAACCGCAGTTGCAGTATATACCGCTTCAATGAGAATCGTGCAGTTATGTATGATACCGTTAATAGGTATCGGAACTGCAGTACTGACCGTTGCAGGTGTGGCATATGGTGCGCATAACTAT
>NZ_JBGULU010000066.1:0-9532 GCF_045116495.1 Methanobrevibacter sp.
AAAAAAAGAAAAATAGGAAATTCAATCCCTATTTTTTAACAGTAGCTGTTTTTTTAACTGTATCTTTGCCGTATTTTGCCTGATAAGTTACTTTTTTGCCGACTTTAAGGCCAGAAGTTTTGAATGTGGCCTTTGCAATTCCTTTTGAATTGGTTTTTACTTTTAAAGTTTTGCCGTTGAACTTGAAGGTTACGGCTTTGTTTTTAAGCAGGGTTTTGCCTTTTTTAAGTTTGGCGGTTAATACTACCTTTTTGGCTGATTTTTTAGGTGTTACTGATTTCAATGTGATTACATGAACATTGACTGTTTTGGTTGCCTTTGATGATTTGTAGGTAGCTGTTATTTTGTGTTTTCCGGCAGCAAGTTTGAATGTTGCAATACCGTTTTTATCAGTTTTTACCTTTTTGGCTTTGCCGTCAACCTTAAAATTGACAATTGTATTTTTTGCAGTTTTTCCATTTATGAGGACTTTCATTTTAGCCTTTTCACTTGTAACTTTAACATCGGTTAATTTGACTGAAGGCAAAATCTCTACAGCGGAGTATAAAGTTGCATTGTATCCGTTGTCACCTACATATACCGCATCGATATCATCATAATATCCTACCTTGAAGTTTTTAAGCGGCAATTTTGCTTTACCATCCTTAAGCTCGACAGTGATGTTTTGGCCGTTAATCTTAAAGATAACATTACCTTTTGCTTCTTTTAAGGTTTTAACAACAATTGATTTGTCCTCTCCGCAGTACATTTCACCTGGAGTTGTGATGTCCGGATAAATGTCAATTATTGAATTTACATCACTTACATTGAAATCTGTACCGGTATATCTTGCAGATACGTTGTATGAAGCAGGAATCAGGTCATTGACATTTATCACTGCAGATCCGCCATCAAGTTTGACCCGTTTATATAATTCGGAATCGACATAGACTTCCAGACTGCCTTTTGCTGATTTTGGAAGTTTAAGGGTAACGTCAAATTCAGTCTCTCTGAAGAAATCATATGGAAGTTGGATTTCATAGCCGACAGTGAAATTGTCCCTTAATACATAGCTGTAGTATTTTTCGTCAGCCGGATAGAAGAATTCAATTTGATGATTTCCAACATCCAGTTTTGAGATGTCAAGTTCTATCCATCCTGAATTGTCAATTTCAAAGTCAGTGTACCTTACTCCGTCAATGGTTATCTCGATTAAATCCTTTTTGAAGTCTACCGGAACGATTATTGTGTACTCATTATCCTCACCATATACATATGGTCCGTAGCCGAACATGTCAACATAATAGTATACCTCGACCAGTTCCCTCTTGGATTTGCTGAATTTGCTTGCATTGTACTGTACGTCAATCATATGCGGACCGCAGGTTATATCATTAAACAGTGAGTGTAAAAACTCCCCGCGCTTATCCAGCTTATCTTTAAATACCATCTGACCATCTATATAGATAGTGACGGTACCATCAGTATTATTGAGGATTTTTGTGCTTATGCAGTCATCATGGTCCAAAACTATGGTTTTAGGTATGTTTATAAGCATGTCAACAACAGTAAAGTTAAATGTTTTGTTGAATTTCCTGTAATATGCATCCCCTGCATAAACGACTGTCACGTTATGGTCTCCCAAATCAAGGGAGTTGAAATCGCTTGCATTCATGATATTGTACTGATGGGAAGTGAAATTGAATGCAAATTTATCATCTATATAAATTTTCATCTCGCCATTGGCAGATTCAGGCATGTAAAATGACACATACCCCTGAGGATCATCCTTTAGAATTTCTTCAGGAAATCCCGGAACAGTAAAGTTAGGATTAACCTTCATTACCTTTAAAGTATGGTTTGAATTGATTAAAACATTGTCAAAGAAGAGATTTATATGATAGGTAACATGATCTGTGTTTTTATTTACTACAAGGTGTGATATTGCCTCTTTTGGTATTGTAATCGGAATTTTAACAGATGATGAGACATTTTCATTGTAGAATTCCACGTCGTTGATTGTTGCCTTCAAATTGCCGCTTGTATTTTCCGGCAATTCAACATCAATCTCTCCCAAATCCTTTTCATATACCATTTCATCAAATGATACCTTGATGTTGTCGGCTGTTTGCGGACTGTCCACTGTGCTGTTGTCTGCAGCTGCCAGCGGAGTTATCATGCAAATCGCCAACAGGAATATGGAAATTAAAATTATTTTAGATTTCACAAATATTACCTCTGATTTTTTTCTTGAATAATATATTTGTAAAAAGTAGTATATGTATGGTTTCAATTTATGGATTAAAATATGAAAAAATATCTTTTCTATATTAGGTTAACTTATGCATATCCGAGATTGGAATAAAATTTAGACAGACATATATTTCAGGCAGTGAAACATTCATCCCTATTGAAAATGGCAATTCCTATATTGCAATATTCAAAAACCATCAAAGAGAGGTGCATTTCAAGTGTAAATGCTTGAAAGAGCTATAATAACTGAAATAATGTTAAATTTCAATTTTTAAGCTAATTAATCTTGAATTTCATAAATTAACCTATTGGGTTTTCAAAATGAAAAATGTGTTAAAAATTCCGACTTACTGGCAGGAATTCATCATACAGTAACAGCATTAACGTCACTGAATCAGACATATGGATTCAAATCGTTGATATTTTTAAAAAAACAATGAATAATGAATTGTAAATTTGGCCAAAAGTTCAAATTGAGACTGTTATTGTCATTGGAGGATTTTTCAAAATCATGTTTTAAAAGCCAAAATAGTGAGTTATTTGAAACTGAATCAATTCAAGAAAAATGCGAAAACAGCTTAAAATTTAATTTGAAAAATACCAGTCATCATTTATCTTAAAATACCAATCGTGAGAGATATTTTTTTAATCATGAAAGTATTTAATATGTAATATTTCACAACAACATTTGAAAATCTTTTTAACTAAAATCTGGAAAGTTTGGGCGTTTTTTGAAAAATTATCTGATAAATGTAAAATAAATTTTACAATAGATGATTTCCCCACAGTGACCTCCGGAAAAATTTGAACTTCAGCTGACTTTGAAAAAGTGATCTCATGATGATGGTGAAAATGAAATCTGAATGAAAATTCCATAATGTGGCAGGATTTTTACGCCAAAATCAGCATTTAATGAAATCCCGATTCAAGGTTTTGAAATTAAAATCATGACTTGGAAATGACTCTAAAAACACATCTGATTTTTAAAAATCAAAAGCAAAATGAAAGTGTTTAATACATTGGATGAGTTGAAAATTAAAAATAACTTAAAACCGGAATAAATATTTTAAAAGTAACTGACTTTCAAATGATGATTTCAGTCAAAAATAGCCATTTTCAATAATGAAAAATTTTTCCAGTAACAGGAAAATTATGGTTAATTCGTCAAAAATGGAAAGAATTTGGATTAACATGACCATTTCAATCAAGGCCCATACCAGTATCAACAATGGCAATGTTAATGTGAAATTTTGAATTGGAAATTTACTCCCCAAGTTCATCTTCGAGATGGGCGATCAGTCCGTCAACTTTTTCAATCTGTAGCTTGAATTCCTCTTCTCTTGGAGTGCCTTTTACCTTTTCATACTTTTCTTCCAAAGATGCTTTTAGCTGTTGTGCCTTTTCAAGTCGTGTGGTAACATTTGTTTTGTCTGTCATCAAATCACCTTGACAATACTATGTTTGAACTTTATCTTATATTTGGCGATTGATTTTTTGTGCAATTCATCCCTAACCTAAAAGGCAGGTATTCTTGCACATCAAAGGTAAATTTCAAGTGTAACTCATCTGGAGACTTATTTTTGAAAAACAAGGCCTGTTTGAACTTTTTTAAAAAAATTATTTTTCAATTTAAAAACAAGGATTTGACATTTGCCAAAATCTGAAACATGGAAAAAATATTGATTTACTCGCAAAATATTTTCATACTATAACTGTGCTAAAATTCCTGAAACTGAAATTAGTGGCATAATTAGTTTTTTTAATTATAGTGAAAAGTTTTGGATTTACACAATTAGCCAAAAAAATATATCAGCACTCCAATACTTTTTAAAAGATTTTTATTGAAATTTCGAATTTCTGAAGAAAAATTCAGTTATTTGAAAACAATTTCAAAATCATGAGAATTTTTGACCGTGCCAATTATAAGAGTATAAAAAAAGTGGAATTGGAAGTCTATGGAATCCCATACACTCCCCTATCATATATTCAACATCTAGAATGGTACCGGAGAAACACTGTTGTCTTTGTTGAACTGGTCCAAAGTTGTTTTCAAGGAATCCATGTTCAAGTTACTTGAATTTGTAGCCCAGAAGACTATAACAAGTTTATCTCCACCGTGGTCAACGACTTCTGAAAGTCCCACTGTTCCATGATCCATATCTGTGAAGTTTGCAGTATGGTCAGGATTAAGGGCAAGTTTCATGTCATCATCGGCAACTAAGTATTCTTTTCCGTCATCATGAACTAACTTATCAATTAAAGTGCCGTCGTTAGCGTCATTATCTCCAACTTTGTCAACGTTTCTGAAGACACCAATTCCTGCATCAGTGTTATCATTGGCATAGATAACAAAATCATCGTTTTTTATTACTTCTTTAAATTTACCATCAATTTTGAAGTCTGTTAGGTTTGCAGCGCAAACAGTTCCAATCAAAAGAGATGAGACAATTAAGACGATTAATAGTTTTTTGAAATCCATTTTTATCCTCCCTTTAATATTAGCGTACCAAAAAAATAATTTTAATGTACAATTAATACTATTGCCTCATGATTATTTATATTTTATTAAATCTTTTTAGTTAATTGAGAATTATGTATATGAAAATAGTGTTTTTTTGTTAATTAATTCAGATTAACATTTAATGTTAAAAAAAATAGAATTGTATGAGATGCAAACTAATGCATCCCAATTTTAAATTAATTTAAGTTTTTTGGCGGTCTTTTCGTCCACTTTACCAGTTACTTTCAGGCCTTTAGCTTTCTGGAACTGTTTGACTGCCTTTACAGTGTAGTCCCAATAGATGCCGTCAACTTTCAGGTAGTGGCCTTTTTCTGTAAGATAATATCCGTTGTTTTTCAGTGCCCTTTGGATCTCTTTGACTGTAGTCTTGAGTTTGCTTCCTTTAGAAACTGTTTTCCAGACAGATATGACTTTAATGTTTACCTTTTTGGTTGCCTTGTTGAAGTACTTGTTTGCCTTAAAGGTTACTGTTGCCTTGTATGTTCCTTTTTCGGCCAATTTGGTGATTTTGAAAGTTGCCTTACCTTTGGAGTTGGTAGTGGCCTTGTATGTTTTGCCGTTGACTTTCAAGGTGACATTGGCGTTCTTGATCGGATTGCCTGCATTGTCCTTTAAGGTAACAGTGTATTTTTTGGTTTTTGTAGTTGTCTTGAATGTTTTTGTATTGGCGGTTATCTTAGCAGTGGCCTTTTTGACTGTAACATTAACCTCTTTAGCGGACTGGTCATATTTGGCATTGCCGCTGAATGTTATTTTTGCAGTATATGTTTTGGGAGCCAAGCCTTTGGTTGAGACATTAACCTGACCGTTTTCATCAGCAGTATAGTTTTCAGCACCGTTTAAGTCAACATTTACATTAACACCTGCAATCGGATTGCCGTTGGCATCTTTCAGATTAATGACTAAGTACTTATCTGCATTATAAACAACTGAAACTGCAGAAGCGACAATTTCTGTTGGTATTTTGCTTACAGTGACATAGACATTAACAACACTATATTTATAGACCACATTATCTCCGACACTTACATAAATCAGGGCATTTCCTTCAGCCAAAGCGGTGATTTTACCTTCGCCATCAACAGAAATCACATCATCGTCATCGGTTGTGAAATTAACCTTCAAGCCCATAGGCACAGTAGTAGCATCAATACTATCAGATTCGCCAATGACAAGTTCATAATGTGTTTTTGTAACATTAACGCTTGCATCCAATGCAGTGACAGTGATTGAAATGGTTTTATTTTCAGCTGCGGCGTATTTCTCATTGCCTTCAAAAGAAACAGTGACATTTGCTTTACCGGCACCAACAGCAATAATATATCCGTCCTCAACAATCACAACATCCTCATTACTTGAAGCATATGTTAAATTGCCCGCATCTGCCGGAGTCAAACTAGCGAAATAGCCGACAACATCATTATATACCAGATCAAGAGTTTCATTGGTTAAGCTAATTTCAGTTGGTATTTTGCTTACTGTTACTGTGACATTGGTGGAGTTTAGAGCATAGACTATACCATTACCGACAGTCAATGTAATGACTGCAGTACCTTCACCTTCTGCGACAACAATACCATTATCCGTAACACGGACAACAGACTCGTCACTTGAATTATATTGAATTTCCAACTCATCAGGAACTGTTGTAGCATTTAAATCAAATTTATCGCCAATATGTAAATCCAGAGTATTATTTTCTACACTGACACTTGCATCCATCAAGGATACATTAACTGTTATTGTCCTATTTTCGGCCGCTGCATACTTATCGTTACCCGCAAAGGAAACTGTAACTGTAGCAGTGCCTTTACCCCGTGCAAAAATCAAACCGGCCTCATCCACAAGAACAATACTTTCATCATCTGAAGTATAGGTTAACTTGCCTGCATCCGCAGGAGTTAAGTTAGCCAAACCATCAGCTATTCCATATACCTTCAAATCAATTGTTTCATTGGTTAAACTAATTTCAGTTGGTATTTTGCTTACAGTGACATGGACATTAACAACACTATATTTATAGACCACATTGTCTCCGACACTAACATAAATCAGGGCATTTCCTTCAGCCAAAGCGGTGATTTTACCTTCGCCGTCAACAGAAATCACATCATCGTCATCGGTTGTGAAATCAACCTTCAAACCCTCAGGCACAGTAGTGACAACAATATTATCAGTTTCATCTATAATGAGTTCATAGCGTGTCTTGGTGACATTAACGCTTGCATCCAATGCAGTAACGGTGAGTGAAACGGTTTTGTTTTCAGCAGCAGTATAATTTTCATTTCCTGCAAATGAAACAGTAACATTGGCCTTACCTGCACCAACGGCAACAATCCTACCACCTTTAACTATTATAACATCCTCATTGCTTGAAACAAAAGTCAAATTGCCTGCATCGGCTGGAGTTAAATTAGCAAAATCACTGACCGTATCTTTTGCCTTCAGATTCATGGTTTGATTGATTATGCTAATTTCAGTCGGTGCCTTTTTGACTGTAATGGCGGCAGTTTCTGTAACCGGATTGTGATTGCCATCAACTAGAGTAGTGACATTTAAAGTGTAGTTTCCTATTGCCAAATTGGAAACGGTTATTGTTTTTTCCTTAACTTTTACAATAGCTTCAGTGTGATTCACGACATTGGCCTTAACACCTGTTGCATTGGTGAAAGATACTGTAGTGGAACCTGCGGCATTATAATCAAATACCATATCATCAACTGTTAATGTTGAATTTGCCTTAATAACATTTACTTCTATAGTGTATGCCGCATTTTCTATTGATGCAGTTATTTTACCTGTTCCGGCGGTGTTTGCAGTATATGTGACTGTTTCTCTAAGACCAATAATTGAAGAATTTGCATTGCCCCCTATTGCAGTTACAGTCAGGCCGACCGGATTTAAAAACACATAGTTATAGTCGGATACGATATTTGAAGTTGAATCGAATGCATATAATTTAAAGGTAATGTCTGATGTGCCCGAAACAATCACTGAATCCGGATCGGCAGTGGCATTTAAAAACAGCCAGACATCACCAAATTGCAAATCAGGATTTTTAGTATAGTCAGTTGCATTAGACCCAAACCAGTTGAAATTGGCATCAACATTTTCACCTGCGGCAAAATCAATGATATTAACTGAAACATTATTATTTAAAAAGATATTATTCTGGATTTGAATACTATCAGTTGAATCGAAAGCCTGACCAACAATACCTTTATTAGCAGAGTTATTTACAAAAATACAACCCCTGACAGCGCCCCACTTACTGGCGAGATGAACCGCACCATAGTTTGCAGCATAGTTATCCACAAAAATGTCATCATAAAAACGACCATCATCCTGATAGAAATAGACAGCACCACCTGCACCTTCCTCATTATCCTTAACAACCGAGTTAGCAACAAAATTACTCGAAAAAATCGTGCCTCCATAATTAGAGTAAACTGCACCACCCCACTTATTAGCAGAGTTATTAACAAAATTACAGTGCCTCACAGAGACAGACTCACTTGAGTAAAGTGCACCACCATTTTCTGCGCAACCATTTACAAAAGTAATGTTTGTAAAATCAACCCGATCTCCCGTAATATTGAATATTCTTGTTTTACCGTCGGCATCGATTGTATGGCCGTGACCATCAATAGTTATTAGTGACTTATTGATTAGGATTCCGTTGGGATATCCCTCTCCCTCATATTTGTAATCGTTTTCCAATTTTATTGTGTCATCCTTGCTTGTTTTAATTTTATAGTCCAATGCGGCGAATGTTCCATTATCTGGTGCACCCATTACTTCAGGGTTATTTGCCTCGCCGATTATTTGTATTTCATCAGTCAAACTTAATTCATTGCTTTTTCCACTTTCGGACAATTCAACAGGCGAATCATCAGCACTGGCCGTCAGCACATCATTCGAATCGCTTGCACTTGCTGTGGCCATTGCAAATAGAAAAATAGCCGCCAGCAATATTATCATATGCTTCTTGTATTTCATCACCATTACTCCAATATAGTTTAATTAATATATGTATATTAAAAATTACATATATCTATTTGGATTAATCGCACAGATACGAACAATTTACAGCAATTTTAACTATTTTTCAAAAGAATTGCCGGCTTTTAAGACAGTAGATTCAAAGAGATGTTAAATTTGAAAATGATTGCAGGCATGAAAAACAATAAATATTCTTGCCCACAAATAGAAATAATAAGTGACAAAATGGTGATTAAATATGCAAAGAGACCAGATGATTATAATAGCTTTGGTTGCAATTGTGGCCGTGATACTGGTTGGAATCGGATATATGCTTTTAAATCCCACAGTTGAATATCAGACACTCCAGCTAAGCAACGGCAGTTCAATCGAAGCGCCGAAAGCAGATGATGCAACATGGAACCAGGATCCCAGCGGAATCAGAACATATACCTGCGAATCCAAACATACAGTGGTAATGTCCTTCAACAGCCAGGAGGATTTAAACCTTGTTGGAGCGGGAGCATTTGCAATAGCCCGTGACGTGCTGATGGACGGGGCAAAAGATGTTGAAACCTATAAGGACTATCATATTAAGGAAAATACAATCAACAAAACACATTACTATATAGTTTATGTAAGCAGCAATGAAACACATGACAATATCGTCATCGGAAGCGACAATATGGATATTCTAAAGCACATGCTAGACAGCCTTGAATTGGGACCTCCAGGTGAAGGACCTCTCAATGCAACAACCACTGAAAGTTCCGCACCTGCACCAGCAGCCCCTACTCA
>NZ_JBGULU010000067.1:0-2884 GCF_045116495.1 Methanobrevibacter sp.
AGCAAGAGTAAGCTATATAATCAATTTAGCTTTACTCTAAAACTCTTTTTGAATATCTTCAACGATTTCAACAAATCTTTTAGATACCACATCATCAGGTGAGATTGTTGCAATAACACCATCCTGATTTGGTGAATCAGACACTCTTTCTTCAATAGGCAAATCGCCCAAATAGGTAATTTCCATTTCATCGGCGAAAGCCTTTCCGTTTCCTTCACCGAAAATGTGGAGTTTTTCATCACAGTGTGGGCAGATGTAATAAGCCATGTTTTCGATAAGGCCGATTTTTTTGATGCCCATCTGTTCCACCATCTTGACACACTTCAAGACGTCTTCCTGAGATACTACATTAGGAGTGGTTACCATTATCACTGCATCCGCATCAGGGATTGTCTGCAATACTGTTAACGGTTCGTCTCCTGTGCCCGGCGGGTTATCGATAATTAAATAGTCAAGTTCTCCCCAGTGGGAATCTGAAATCAATTGTTTGATTGCACCTGTTTTTTGAGGTCCTCTCCAGATAATCGGGGTGTCAATGCTGTCCAATAAAAATGCCATTGACATTACTTTCAAACCGCTAGGAGCAACAACAGGAAACATTGAATGTGAATATTCCTGTTTTTTCTTTTCGATGAAAGCCAATTTTTCATCGTCATCCTTAAAGTCCTGACTGGCGAGTCCTGCTTCTGTGATTTGCTTGAACTGTTCAAACTGATAGTTGTGGAAAGCTTCACCGTATAATTCAAGACCCAGCATTTTAGGTATGTTCGGTCCGTGGATATCCGCATCAAGAATACCTGTCTTAAAGCCTAATCCCTGTAGGGTTTCGGCAATATTGGCTGCTACGGTTGATTTTCCAACTCCTCCTTTTCCACTCATAACAACGATTTTATGTTTGATTTGACCAAGATTGCGAGCTAGTCTTATTTCCTGTTCAATCATTTGTCTTTGTTGTTCGGGGGTCATTTGGCCTCCGTGACCATGATGTCCATGTTCTGCCATTTTATCATCTCCAAAAACTTTTATATTTAATTAAATTTTTTACTTACTTCTTCAACTGCAAGGATTAACGGATCAGTAACCATTGATACCGGAGGTGCATAAGCAAATTCCATGTTGCTTAAATCAAAGCAGGTCAAACCTTCTGTAATGGCCAATGTCATTGTATCGATTCTTTCAGCCACCCTTTCCTCTGCTATGATTTGACATCCAATAATAGTTCCATTTCCGTCACATATAACCTTGATATCCATAGGTTTTGCATTTGGATAGTAACGTGCCCTTGTAAGTGCTTCGACCTTTTGAACTACCGGTCTGATTCTGTTCTGCTGTGCAAAACTGGTAGTGTATCCTACAGCACCAAATTCCAATTTGCCCACTTTTGATACCATTGAGTTTAAAACCGGATTGAATTTTGATTTCTTATCGCATATTGTACGGGCCAATGTTTTTGACTGACGAACAGCAGTAGTACCTAATTGTGAAATTGTGTTTGAACCTAAAATCAGGTCTTTTGATTCGACACAATCACCAAGTGCATATACGTCCTCCACTGAAGTTTCCATCCTGTCATTTACCATGATTGCCCATCTTCCGATTTCACAGCCGGCCATTCTTGCAAGGCCTAGTTCTGCTCTTACACCAGTTGCCATGATAACCATATCTGCATCGTATAATTCCTCATCTCCAAAGCATGCCTTTTCGACTTTTCCGTCCCCAATCAGTTTTGTGATTGGTTTACCTAAAACCACCTGGATTCCTTCCATCTCCAAGTATTTGACTAAAATGTCTGACATGTCCTTGTCAAGAGATCTTGGAACAATCTGAGGCAACATTTCACTTAAAATAACATTCAAACCCTGTTTTTTAAGAGCAAATGCGATTTCAATACCAATTAAACCTGCACCGGTTACTATTGCACTTTTTGCATCTTTCATTGCTTCCTGAACTCTTTTTCCATCATCGATATTTCTGATTCTGAATACTCCATCCAAATCTGCTCCATCCATAGGAGGGACAAACGGATTTCCTCCGGTAGCAAGCACCAGTTTATCATAATCCATGACAACTTCGCTACCATCTTTTTCATAAGTTACTGTTTTTTTATCTGAATCGACCGCAGTTACTTCCGCTTCGACGATAACTTCAATGTTTTTATTCTGATAATCTTCAGGAGTCCTCATCACAATATCATCAAAAGAAGGGATTGTACCTGAGAGTACATAAGGAATGGCGCATGGTGAATATGCCACTTTGTTGTCTCTTGTGATTACTGTAATTTCTATTTCTTTATTAAGTTTACGTATATTGGAAGCTGTTGAGATTCCTCCAGCTCCTCCGCCTACAATTACTACTTTCATTATAACAAAACCATTTTAAGATTTATAACAGTAATATATATAATAAGAAACATATAAAAAAGTAACTATTTTGAAAGGTTTTGTTTAAAAATGAGAGAAATTGAATTTAATTTAGATGAAAATCCGTTTATTAATTTTCTATCAGCACGCTATGCAATATCAGCCCGTGTTAATGTCGAGTCCATGTGGAAGTGGTGTCATGAAAATGACAAGTCATTCTTTATTATGAGCCTTGGTTGTCTTATGAATGCGGTAAACAGTGTTCCTGAGCTTAAAAGAAGAATTATTGATGGTAAAGCTGTTGAATATGATTATCTTGAAGGTTTAACTCCAATAATGGATGAAGGGAATAAAATATATAAGGAAATGCGAGTTAAAACACCACAGGAATTTTCAGACATTATTGAATGGCATGATTATGTCAGGATACTATCCCAAGACATCTTAAGCGGTAAAAAAGAAGGATACATACTAGAAATGGAACAAAGGGACTTGACAAATATTGCCAATTTCTCATGCATTCC